>JBNJHA010000041.1:17378-20516 GCA_051748085.1 Thermodesulfobacteriota bacterium | reverse complement strand
GCCGGGCCGGGAATAGTATGGTTCAAGGAGCAGAAAATGAAGGAATTAAGCAGAGTTTATGGTATAGGTTCGGTTATGTTTTCAGTGCTGGCTTCGCTAGCGGCTATTTTTCTGGCGGCGAACGCCCATGCCGGTATGCGGACTCCCCCGCCCGAGCTTAAGAAATCCGTGGTTGTGGGTGATCGGGTGGTAGATATCGCCTATAATCTGGGTGTGCTTCCGGAAGCTATGTCCGTACGCGGCGGGCTGTGGCCGATGGCCAAAAAAATTAAAACCGCGAGTGAGATTTTAGGTTGCCCTAATTGTATAACCCAAAAAAGAAAAAACGCAGTTCCGGACGCGCTTAAAAAAAGAGGCATTAAAAAGCTGATTATTTCCACCGGGCACAATCCATATTGCCTGTATAAACCGATAAAGCCGGAAGATGTTTTGCCCATGGTTAAGGGAATGGACATTGATATCGAGTACGTGGATTTTTCCAAGGGCCTAGAACCGGCCATCCGCAGGACGGCCGAACTTTTCGAAGTGGAGGAAAAAGCAGATTCGCTGATTTCTGGATACAAAAAGGATATGCAACGGGCGCGTAAGTTTTTACCGAAGAATGCGCTTGGGAGAAAAGTGGTTGTCATAAATGGAATCTATCAGCCGTCTTCAGGCAACTCCCTTTTGCGGATCGAGGCCTCGGATGGATACGCGGACAAATTCCTTTTAAAGCCGCTTGGCTGCGAAAATGTCGGAAATGTGTTCAGCCAGGGGAAAAAGCCGTCAAAAGGCCATTACATGGTCCGAAAAAGGCGTGGTGAACTGGATCTTTCTCCAATGTTAGAGGCTAACCCGGACATAATCGTCATGACCGGGGACGCATTCGCGGTGCAGAAGGCTTTGGAAAAGTATGTGCAAAAAGAGCCCGAAGCCAAAAATGTCAAGGCCCTGAAAAACATGAAGGTATATTCCCTGCCCGGATATATAGATTCGGGAGTGATCGAGTATCCCTCGGTTCTGCGCAAATGGGCCGTAGCATTAGGTAATTAGTTTCCATCCGTAAATGGCCCTTTTCCAGTTTAACTGCGTCAATTATCGTAATTATTCGATCACGTATTAGAATACGCTCGCTCATAATTACTCAATTTCTTTGTTAAACAGAAAAAAATCTCATTTCCGAATTGGAAACCTGATATTTCTAAATCCAAAAATTTTTGAATTTCCGGATAAGAACTAATTAATGGAGGCATGAGGAATGCTGGCGAATAAATTAAGTATTGGGAAAAGTGTTGCCATTTTTCTCGTCTTGATGTTTTTTGGGCTGGGTTTATTTTCTCCGGCATCAGCCGAGGATGGCCCCGAAAAGGCGAATTTGAAAAAAGGCCCCAGACCGGTGGGAATGATTAATTCGAGCAACGGGGGCGTTTATAAAAAGGGCGGTCTGGGTGCGATATTCAAGTATACTTACTTTAACCAGGACCAGATGTATGATGGAACTCACAGGATCGACTTTGAAAGGCCAAAGAAGGGGGAAGAGCCCGGAAAAAAATGCTCGGAAAAGAGGTTGAATAAGTATCAGCTGACACTCAGGGCCGGGCTTTTTGAGAATTTCGACGCCCGGTTCGTGATTCCGTATTTTGAGAAGCACCTGGAACGCAAGTCATTCAAGGACGATTTTACCGACAATCACTCAAGCATCGGAGATGTCAAACTTATCGGGCGATACGGGATTTTCGCCCAAAGGAAAAAGGACCCCCTGAATCTGGCGATCGGTCTGGGTGTGCAGTTGCCCACCGGTACCACGGACGGAGAGGATAGCTTTGGGAGTTGCCCCGGTTTTTTGCAGACCGGCTCGGGATCGGTCGATCCCCTGTTTGAGCTCGGCGCACACAAAATCATGGGCAGGCACTGGGTATCCTCACACCTCATGTACCATTTGACCACAAAGGGAGAAAAGGGGGACCAGGACTTTGAGAAGCCGAATACACTCAAATACAATGCGGGCTATGCCTATGCTTTGAACGAATGGTTCGATCTGCAAATGGAACTGAACGGCGTGGTCAAGAGCAAGGCCAAGCTGGAAGGACAGAAAGTTGATGGAACCGGAGGCCACGTAGTTTATTTGACCCCCGGAGTCCACTTCAAGTTTTATAAAAAGTTGCATTTTGATGTGGGGGTGCCGGTGCCTGTATATAGGAACCTGAACGGGGAGCAGCTGTCCGAGGATTTTCGGGTTGTGGGGAAATTGGCACTTAGATTTTAGACTGTTTTCAAATCCGGAAATTTTTGAATTTCCGGACAATAATCAGATGGTATTTTAAGCGGTTATTGAATATTAAAAAGGGAGGAATCATGAAACTGAAACTATTCGGATTTTTGGCGGCAGCCGTTATGATTTTCTTCGTAACTCCGGCTAGCGCGCATTTTCAAATGCTCTACACTCCGGATTCGGCGATGACTAAACCCAAGGCCTTTGATTTGAAACTGGTCTTTACCCATCCCTTCGAAGCCGGACATACCATGGATATGGGCACGCCGGAGGAATTTTTCGTTGTCCACAAGGGCAAGAAAAAGGACCTTGCGGGTAGCCTGAAGGAAATCGAGTGGAAAAGCCTGTCAAACTCGGGAAAGGCCTATGAGGCCGGTTTCAAGCCCCGCGGCATGGGTGATTGGGTTTTCGGTCTGGTTCCGGCTCCGTATTACGAGTCCAACGAGGATTGCTATATCCAGCAGATGACCAAAATGGTGGTCAACACCGTGGGGATTCCCACGGATTGGGACTCAAGGCTTGGTCTGCCGGCGGAAATCGTGCCTTTGGACAAGCCCTACGGCCTGTGGGAAGGCAATGTCTTTCGCGGTGAGGTGCTCAAAAACAGCGAACCGGTGCCTTATGCCGAGATCGAGGTGGAATTCCTGAACCACGAGCCGGACATGAACGAGAATGAATTCGAGAAAGAGGCGGAAGTCGAGGCCCCGCAAGATTGCTTCGTGACTCAGACCATCAAGGCGGACAAAAACGGACAATTTGTCTATGCCGTCCCGCACGAGGGCTGGTGGGGATTTTGCGCCCTGGGTGTCGGCCCCGAGACCGAATACAAGGGCAAGGAACTCTCCCAGGATGCGGTCATCTGGGTCCAGGCCCGGGAGATGGACTAG
>JBNJHA010000041.1:0-17278 GCA_051748085.1 Thermodesulfobacteriota bacterium | reverse complement strand
GCAAAAAGGGCCGGGGATGCTCTGGATGTTCGGCATGCTCTCTTTCGGATTGCGCAAGCGATTGTGAGGGTAATTTTAAGGATATGAATGAAAATTCAGAGAAACGAGAGTAGGAAGTTATATGAATTTATAATATGAACTGCAGACTGGACGGCAGCCAAAGTATGCATCCGTGTTTGTTGTTTTGCTGAAAAACGTCCTTAAAACAGATGATAAATCAGTTATTGACCCTCTATGGTGCGTTTCGTATTTTACTTTAACCGGGTTGAAATTGGACAGCGGCTTTTAAGGAGTGTTCATGCAGAAAGAAATCGTTTTCAGGCCGATAGGGGTGATCAATTCCCCGCATGCGGATTTATGCCGGATACCGGCCCAGCCTGTGTATTGCGAGGGCATTGAGGGCACCGTAAGCGTTGATCCCGAATATGCTCCTGGTCTGGAGGACTTGGGCGGATTCTCGCACATACATATTTTTTATTTTTTCCATCAATCCAAAAAGATCTGCCTGCGTTTTAAACCTTACCTGGGAGAGAGCGAAAAGGGCATATTTTCCGTACGCGCCCCGCACCGGCCGAACAAGCTGGGCATGAGCCTGGTCCGCCTGGACCGGATCGAGGAAAATATTCTTTATATCCGTGATGTGGATATCCTGGACGGGACTCCTCTTCTGGATATCAAACCTTATATACAGCGTTTTGACCGGCGGGAAAGTGTACGTTCCGGCTGGCAGGAAGAAATAGCCGACGACGACGCGACCAGACGCGGCAGGAGAGGCTATGATGCTCAAAAGAGCGGTTCATTTAAATGATAAAACCGAACCGCCTGTCGAGGATAATTTTCCCTGCCAGTGCAAAGCTTGCCGTTCAGGGGAAGAAAGGGGCGAAAGCAGGCCCTGGGCCGGTTTTTTTCCGTTTTATCATGTCGGTATTCAGTTTCGGGGCGATTTATGCCGCTTTTTCCGTTTGCCCGTTCTGCGGTCGGCAGGGATGTCCGGTGGGCATGGCCTCCTTTGCCTCGGTCGGTGGTTTTTTTGCTTTCTGTTTCCAGGGGATCAAGCGTATCTTTCGGATGGATTTGCGCAAAAGGACGTAAAGGGAGTGCATGTTTTCTTGCCAAAACAGAGACAGCGCCGAAGTCCCGGCCGGTCTTGGCGTGCGCTCATGCGCGCTTATCCTGAGCGCCACTTCGATTATAAACGTAACCGCGGAATCACCCTGAGATACGCGCCTGCCGGCGTTCCGGTGGTTGTCCTCGGGCCGAGCACCTCCCCCTGTGTTCGGAAGCTTTTCTTTTTATCCCGGTCAGTTTCCTGGCCGGGACCGTTCCCCTTGATTTCGAAGCCATTTTCAGGGCGGTGAGGCATGGCAAGGGGACCCCGGTGCTGCAGCGACATGGGCGCAAACCGTATATTGCCCTGGGAGTTCAGGATTCGGAGGATTCCCCCGCATCCTTCGCGGCCCCGGAAGTCTCCTCCTCCCAGTAATTCTGCCATCCTCCGCCCAGGGCCTTGTACAGGCTTATCAGGTTGGAAGTGAGCGCGCCTTTGCTCAAGGCCAGTTCCTCTTCGTAATTCAAAACCGCCCTTTGGGTGCTCAGGACATTTATGAAATCGACCAGACCCGCCTTATAGTTTTCGTTGGCCATATTTTCCGCCTTGCGCGCGGAATGGACCGCATCTGTCAACTCCCTTTTTCTTTCCTGCTCCCGGGCGAAATTTGTCAAGGCGTTTTCTGTTTCTTCTAAAGCAGAGAGTACGGTTTTTTCGTAATTGATGAGCTGCTGTTGCTGTCTGGCGGATTGAATTTCGATATTGCGACGTATCGCGCCGGCGTCGAAGACGTTCCAGGAAACAGACGGTCCTATGGACCAGAAGCTGTAGTCGGAATGGAAAAAGTTCGACTCGTGTTCAATGGTTTCCAATCCAACGGAACCCAACAGACGAAATTTGGGGAACAAATCAGATTTGGCCTCTCCAATGCGCGCGGTCTGGGCCGCTAATTTGCGTTCAGCCCGGCGCACATCCGGACGGCGGCGCAGGGTTTCCGCGGGTACACCCACGGCTACTTTGGAGTTGATTGTCGGGATCGGTTTGTGCTTAAAAAGCATTTTTTCCAGGGCCCCAGGCTTTTGTCCGGTGAGTACGGCCAACCTGTTTTTCGCGGCCTGCAACCCGGCCTGCAGATAAGGAATCCTGGAGCGGGTGGAGGAAAGATTGTAGCTGGCTTGCTGGACTTCAAGCGCGGTGCCCAACCCGGCTTCATGCAGGGATTTCGAGATATCCCTGGTCCTTTTCTGAATGCGGATGTTTTTCCGGGCAATATCCAGCCGAGATTGATAAGTGCGGATTTCGACATAATTAAGAGCGACTTCGGCACAAAGACTGACCAACACATCGCGTAAATTTTCCCTCTGCGCTTCAAGATCGGCTTGGGCCGCTTCCACCGCCCGCCTTACACCGCCGAATATATCCAGTTCCCAGCCGGCGTCAAAACCGGCATTGTACAGTTCATGCGTATTGGAAGTCACAGGGCTGCCGGTGTCTTTTGACGCTTTACCTTTGGTGATTGAACCCTTGGCGTCCAGGGTAGGGAATTGGCCTGCTTCGGCAAGTCCGCGCCTTGCCCTGGCTTCCTGCAATGTTGCCCGGGCCATGGCCATATCCAGATTGCCGTTCACTGCTTGGCGCACAAGTTTTGTTAATACCGGATCATTTAGTTTTTTCCACCACTCAGCTATATTTTTCTGGTCTACAGCGGCGTTCTCCAGTCCGTTTTCCAGCTTAGAGTTCCAGTTTGATGAAGCATTCATTTCCGGGCGGGTGTAGTCCGGCCCGACCGTAACGCACCCGCAGAGCGACAGGGAAAGCGCAACAAACGCCAGGAGAATGTACTTGCCTGCCCCCCGGTTGAATAACCCATTGTTTTTTAAATATATCATTATTGTTGTCCTATGAGTTTGTTTTTTTCTCCGCCCGTCTGTTTCTAAATGTCTGCCCTTTTTCCCGTATTCTCTGGAATAAAAAGTACAGAGCCGGAATAATAATTATGCCCAGCGTGGTGGCAGCGATCATTCCGAAGAATACGACGGTGCCGATATGTCTGCGGCTGGCCGCGCCCGCGCCTGTGGCCCAAACCAGGGGAGCCACGCCGAGAATAAAGGTAAGAGCGGTCATCAGTACCGGGCGGAAACGAATCGACGCTCCGTCAACGGCCGCATGAAAGGCTGATGCACCTTCGTCCTTGCGGTCTTTGGCGAATTCAACAATCAGAATGGCATTCTTGGCTGCCAGGGCGACCAGGAGAACCATACCGATCTGGGCGTATATGGACATGGAATGTCCGGTTATCCATAGACCAGTGAATCCGCCCAGGCTGGCCACGATAACCGACAAAACTATAGGCATGGGCAGGTTCCAGGATTCGTAGAGGGCGACCAGGAACAAATAGGCAAATATGAGTGCCAAAATGAACAAAATACCAACCGTGCCGCTGGCTTTCTGTTCCTGGAAGGACATTGTTGACCATTCAAAGGAATAGCCGTCCGGGAGTTTTTCCTGAGCCAAGTTTTTCATGGCCTGCATGGCCTGCCCAGAGGAATAGCCAGGGGCCGGTTCACCCTTGATCGCCGCGCTGGTGAACTGGTTGTAGCGGTTCATAACCTTGGTCCCCAGTCTGTCGGACAGGGTAATCAAGTTGGACACGGGTACTTTCTTGCCGCTGTTGCTCATTACGTACAGGTCTTTTATATCTTCCCGGGTTTGCCGGTATTTGGCTTGGCTGCGAACTTTGACCTGATAGGTTCGGCCGTAGAGATTGAAATCGTTGACGTATTGCGACCCCAATTGTTGTCCGAGAGTGGAGAATAACCGGCTTACCGGTACTCCCAGTTGCGCCATTCGGGTCCGGTCCAGGTGAACGTAGATTTGGGGAGTATCCGCAGAGAACGTAGTGTATACCCGGGACAGGGCCGGATCCTGGTTGGCTGCGCCCGCCAAACCCCTGGCTACGGCAGCAAGCTCAAGGGGAGATTGATCTCTGGTGGCCTGGAGACGAAAATCAAAGCCTCCGGTGGTGCCCAGACCCTGGATTGGAGGCGGGACAAAGGGCCGCATATTAGCCGTAGTTATGGAATTCAGTTCACGGGCTGTCTTGCCGACCAGAGAGTTTATATGCAAGGCGGGGTCCTTCCTTTCTTCCCACGGCAGAAGATCGGCGATTAGAAATCCCGCGTTCTCCGACCTGCCGGTCATCAGGCTGAATCCGTTAATGGCCAGGACGTGCTCTACACCTTCCAAGTTCCGGAGTTTTTTTGTGGCTCTTTCCGTGACGTGTTCCGTACGCTGCAGGGTCGCTCCTTCCGGGAGCTGCACGTCGATTAAAAATCCGCCCTTGTCTTCCTGGGGCAGGAAACTGCTCGGTATATGTTTGGAAAAGAGCCCCGCTCCGCCGACCAAAACAAGGAAAAGCGCGACCGCCACGAAGAGATGTCTGATGAACCAGGACACAGTTGAGGTATATAACCGACGGGTTCCAGCCAGGGCGGAATTGAACCAGCCGAATGGGCCCCGCAGATGCGGTTTGGGCTTTGTAAGCAGTACCGCGCAAAGGGCGGGACTAAGGGTTAAGGCGCAGGTAGCTGAGATTACCACGGACACGCACAGGGTAATGCCGAATTGTTTATAAAGTTTTCCTGTAATGCCCGGCATAAAGGCCACTGGAATGAATATGGCCAGAAGGACCAAGCTGATGGCCACAATGGGCGCGGTAACCTGTTTCATGGCCTTGATTGCCGCTTCCCTGCCGTTCAAGTTTTCTTCTTCCATGATGCGATGCACGTTTTCCACGACTACGATGGCGTCATCCACCACCAGACCGATGGCAAGGATAAGCGCGAACAGGTTGATTGTGTTCAGATTAAAACCCATGGCGAGCAAAAAGGCAAAGGTGCCGATGATCGACACCGGTACCGCGGCGGCGGGAATAAGCGTGGCCCGGATATTCTGCAGGAAAATGAATATGACCAGAACAACCAGGGCAAAAGTTAGAGCCAGGGTAAATATAATTTCGTTGATTGTTTCCTTGACGTAATCGGTGGTATTGTAGGGAATGGTATAGGCGATGCCCTTGGGCATGTTATCCGCCTGCCGTTCGAGCTCGGTTTCAACTGCCTGCATGGTTTCCAGGGCGTTAGCCTCCGAGGATCTGTACAAGGCAACATTGATTGCCGCCTGATTGTCAAAATTTCCGGCCGCACTGTAGTCCTTGCTGCCCAACTCCACCTCGGCCACGTCCTTGACCCGGACCAGGCCGCCCTGCGCATTGCTGCGGACGACGATGTCCGCGAATTCTTCGGGCTTTTCAAGCCGTCCCCGGGCTTCCAGGGTGTACTGTACTTTCTGGCCGGGAAGTGTGGGGGTTGTTCCTATCGAACCCAGCGTGGCCTGGATATTCTGCTGTCTTATAGCCTGGATTACTTCGTCCGCGCTCATCTCCAAGGCGGTCAGCTTGTCCGGATCCATCCAGATGCGCATGCTGTATTCCGTCTCTCCGAATATAAACACATCGCTCACTCCGTCGACGCGCTGCAGGGAATCTTTGATGCTCCGGCTTATAAAATTGCTTATGAACAGCCTGTCCCGGCTGTCGTCGGGCGAGATGAAAGAGACGACCCCGAGCATGTCCGAGGAGCGTCTGCGTACGCTGATTCCCTGATCCAGGACCTCCTGCGGAAGCTGGGATTCGGCCAGCTGCAGTCTGTTCTGTACATTGACCTGGTCGATATCCGGATCGGAATCCACATCAAAGGTTATTTCCAGGGAATATCCGCCGTTATTGGTGCAGTCGGACTGCATGTACAGCATGTCCTCGACGCCGTTCATCTCCTGTTCAATAGGAGCGGCCACTGTATCCTTGACCACTTGGGAACTGGCACCCGGATACACGGCGCTGATTCTGATTACCGGCGGAGTTATGTCCGGATGCTCGGCTACCGGCAGAGAAAAAAGGGCAATTCCTCCAGCCAGGGTAATAAGAATGGAAATGACTACCGCCAGCCTGGGGCGATCAATGAATATTTTGGAAAACATTACTTAATTATCCTCTTTACCCTCGGGCTGGATATTGACGTTCATGCCGGGAGAAATTTTTTGTATTCCCTGGACAACCACCTTTTCCCCCTTGCTCAATCCGGATTCGATTATGTATTTGTCGCCTATGGCCTTGCCTGTCTGTATGCGGCGTTGTTGAACCTTATTGTCCTCTCCGAGAACATAGACAAAAGCCCCATCCTTGTCCCGCTGCACTGCAACCTGGGAGACAGCCGGCTGCATGTTCTCCTTGGAGGACTGCAAAAAGACGTTTACATATTCGCCGGGAATAAGTTTGCCCTTGGGATTGTCGACTCTGGCCCAAACGGAAATGGTCCCGAGCTTTGAGTCCACCTTGTTATCCACAAATTCAATTTTTCCCTCCCGAAAAGATGAACCCCCCGGGGTTTTTATCCGGACGTCTAGCCGACCATTATTCGAAAAGGCATTCTGAATGGTGCTTATCTGGCTTTCGCTGACGGAAAACACCACACGTACCGGATCCATGCGAACTATTTCCGCAAGAGGGCCGGCGGACGGACCGACCAGATCGCCTTTTTTGTAAAAGCTTTTTCCGACCCGGCCATCTATGGGAGCTTCAATTGTGGTGTAATCAAGATCAATTTTGGCAGTATCCAAATTGGCCTCGGCCTCCCGCAGTTTGCCCTCGGCAAAATTTTTGGCAGCCACGGCATCATCAATATCGGTTTGTCTGACACTTTCGCGCGAAGCGGCGCGCAATCTGCGTAAACGGGTTTCAGCTTTGAAGAGTTCGGCCTGAGCCTGAGTTATTTTTGCCTGGGCCGAATTCACGCGGGCCTTGTACGGCGGTTGTTCAATAACGTAGAGAAGCTGTCCGGCCTGGACATATGAACCCTCCTGAAAATTAAACTTTTCCAGGTAACCTTCCACCCTGGCTAGCAGGTTGACAGATTCTATGGCCTCGACATGTCCGATATGTTTTTTGGGTTTATTGGCGTTTTGACGGTCTATAGTTTCAATACCCACAAGCGGCGGCGGTCCTTGATTTTGCTGAGCGAAAGCACTTTGCGCGAGAAACAGAATAATAATGATCGGCAGACACCATATCGCGTTACTGGCAAGTTCTTGTTGTTTATATGGAGTGTCCGCGGTCGTACATGTGTTCATGTTATTTTCTCCTTAAATATAGCATCGTCTGTGGGGTTGGAAAAAGCAAATCGTTTTCCGAGTATCTCGTAAAGCATTGTTTCGACGGCTTGCCTGACCGGCTATTTGCCTTGTATTCGGCGTGAAATTTTCAGATATGGAGATTGACCAATCCAAAATTGCCGAGGCAACAGGAAAATTTCCGGCCCAATCCGGTTTTTCCGGCGGTAAATATCGCGGCAGCATATTATATGGATGCCCAAATCGCAACCTTCTGGAAATGGTTGAAAAAGGAGATTTTCGGAAGGATTTAGGTTTCCGGCTTAATGTTTTTCCGGTGCATATTCGGCCTTTGCGCCGCAGGGAGGAAGATATTTCGACTCTGCCCCAGTATTTTACTGAGCACGAGGCCGCGAAATTGAAGATTCCCAAAATCCCGGGAATAACTTCCCGGGCATTGGAAATCATGCAGGATTATCATTGGCCGGGAAATGTCCGGAAGATGGAAAATCGGGTTGGGCGGGCCCTGATTCAGAGTTTGAGTGATGTTTTGGAAATATAATTTTGTATCTGTTCACCAAACTTTTTGCTCCTAATGCTTTCGGCCTGTCGCAAGTTTATGCAAAAAATCCGGTGATTTTTTTGGTGTACTGCGTAGTTACATAATTTTTAACTACTGCCAGGTATGTACATGTTTCCGCTGGGATGCAGTCTGAAGAACAGAAGTTATTTTCCCGGTCTGAAAGAAGTAAATGCATTCCACATCCGCCGGGCTCTGGACTGATACAACGGCAGGATCAGCGCGCTGAACAGGGCGGCTGAACTTCTGAAGATCAATCCGAATACATTGCGCCAGCGGATGGATAAACTTGGGGTGGCCTATAAAAAGCAAAGTCGAAAATTCGACCCGTCGTTAAAACAATTTCTGTTTTTTATCTCTGTCCACCGCCCATGCCGCGTCCACCGCCTTTCATGCCGCGTCCGCGTCCTCCGCCGCCCATACCGCGACCGCCCTGACCCGGGCCGCGTCCACGCGCGCCGCCGCCCATGCCTTGTCCTCCGCCTGCTATTCCGCGTCCGGTACCCGCACCTGGAGCGGATTGTCCGGAACTCTTTCCAAAAGAGCTTTGTTGCCTGGTTGAAGGAGACGCTCCACCCTTTTGATAAAGTTGAATTGCCTCCGATACTGTCTGGGCCTCGCAATTGAATATTTTGAGGGAAGAACCAGCCAGAGCCTGGGATGCCTTGGGTCCGATATTGCCGGTAATCAAAACTTCAGCCCCGGTCTGGGTGATTTTTTGGGCCGTTTGGATACCCGCTCCCTGGGGAAGTCCCTGATTGGCCGAGTTGTCTAAAAATTCGATGTTTTCGGTCTCTGTGTCGTAAATTACGAATCCGGGCGCTCTCCCGAATCTGGGCTCAAAAGGACTGTCAAGCTTGGGGCCGGATGCGCTGATTGCGATTTTCATGATATTTCTCCTTTTAAAATCGGATTAAACATTTTTCTCTATTTTACTTTCCCATTCAATTTAAGTTAACTATTCCAAATTTTTTGTCAATGCTTGTTTTCGTTTTTACTTTTTTCGGGGTTGTTTTTTGTATTTGGGGATTCATATTTGTGATGGCCTTATGCAAAAAGCTCCTTATGTTCTGATTGCTGCTGATACTGCTTGAACAGGATACCATGGCTCTCTCCTTTATTTTTGAACATTTATTTTTTTGTCAGCCAGGCTGTCGGCCAATGTTGATATGCCACAGGAATGGTGCATTTCAAGCGGAATATTGTTTTGCTTTGCCATCCGCACCACCTGGTTCCTGGCTTGATGCGAAATTTTATTGGTGAAAACAATGCATAGATCTACGTTTTTGATTCGGGAAGCAATGCGATTTTCCTTGCCGGTAAAAAATTTGAGTTTGACTCCGGATTTTTGAGCTATAGTTTTATATTCTCTCTCCAGACGATCCATTCCTCCAAGTAATGCCACGCACATAGTTGACTCCCTTAAGTTAGTTTTGCCTAATTTGGTTGGTAAAAAAAATCAGTCCAGGAAATAAGCTTCTATTTTGTCCAGTTGTTTGAGGAAGGAATTGACCACGCCATGGCTGAATTGTGTTCCCGCGTTGTCGAATATTTCCTGTACCGCATGGTCAAAAGAAAACGCTTTCCGATAAGACCGGACCTGCATCATGGCGGAAAGGGCGTCGGCTACGGCGATGACGCGCGCGCCGAGAGGAATTTCCCGGTCTTTTAGTCCGTCCGGGTACCCCTTGCCGTCAATTCGTTCATGATGGTGCAGAACTATATCCCGGATACTGTCCTTGTCTTTAAATAAACGAATGGGCGCAACTATCCCGGCCCCGATAACCGGATGCTGCTTGACCATTTTCCATTCCTCGTGCGTTAACGCGCCGGGTTTATTCAGGATATATCCCGGTAGGCCGATTTTGCCGATATCGTGCAGATGTCCGGCAATATGGATTAAATCAATTTGCTTGCTACCAAGATTCAGACCGCTTGCGATTATCCCGGCCAAGTCGGCAACCTGTCTGGAATGGTCGCGGGTAAAGTGATCCCGAGCATCAAGGGCGAGTCCAAGAGATTCGGCGAATTGATGCAGCATGTCCGCGCAAGGAGGCAGAACCGGACATCTGCCGGGTATTGCAGGCTGCATGCAGTATTTGGGCAGCGCTGAGCAGGGTGGGGGCATTTTGGTCATTTTTTCTCCTTTTCAAGTTTTCGAGAATTGTTTTGGGGGCCAGCATAAGATTTGGCCTTGTAAAGGGCTTTGTCCGCTAGTTTTCATAGAAGAACTATTTATACGCACATTCCCGCAGTCCGGTTTTCCCCTTTTAGAGTGCATAAGAAAACCGGGGGGCTGTCGCATAGTTTATGCAAAAAATCCGGTGAACTTTTTTTCGTGTGCTGGATAGTTACAAATTTTTAATGTGCGAAATAAGAAAAGTCAATAAAAAAGTTTGCCAAAGCTAATATTTTGTAAGGACGATATTGAAAAGCTCGGGATATGAAGAAATAAGCGCAAAATTGCAATGCTGGACCAGACATTCAAAATAATATGTTAACTTATTTTCGAATTGGAAACTGGATACTTTTAAATCCGGAAATATTTGATCTTCCGGATAAGAATTAGTTCGAAATTACTGGGAGCTCCTGATTTTTTCAGGCGCGTCAGGCAGGTCGGCGCCGGTTGCGCACATATGAGTTTCCGGGAATAGATTTGGCCAGTTTTTTGGTCCCGCTGGCCAGATCGCTTATTTCGCTCAAAGGCATGGGTTTCATGCAGTCGACTATGGCCATGGAAACAGAGACAAGAGGATATTTGTTTTCGGTTTGTTCCCGGCCTTTGGAAAGTATGAAGCCCTTTTGAACATCGATGGGGTTATAGAATTTTTTTATGATTCTTTTAAAGCAGCGAGAAATGCCCATGCATACTCTTTCCGCCCGGTTTGGATGGGTCAGGAGAATAAAGTCGTCTCCGCCTATATGCCCGACAAAGGAATTTGGGTCGCCATGTCTTTGCACCGCCCAAGTCAGTATTTTGGAAGTAAATAAAATGATTCTGTCGCCGTTTTTGAAGCCGTAAACATCATTATAGGCTTTGAAATTGTCCAGATCGACATAGATTATGCTTGTTGGGTTTTGATATTTCTGAATTCTTTTTTCAAGCTCTATCTCAATGTTCAAATTGCCGGGTAGTCCTGAAAGCGGGTTGGAACCCTTGGCCAGTTCAACCTGGACCTGGGCCATGGCGTCGAGGATGTCCTGCACTGAAGCGGTGCCGAGCAGCCGGCTTGCATCGGTCACTATCACATGATCGTATATTTTGTGTTTTTCCCTTTGCATGGCCTGACGGGCTGCAACCTCAACTGGAGTAGTCCGATCCACTATGAGCGGTTTTTTGTCCATGAGGTGGGTGATATCTTTTCCGTAGTACAGGGCCGGACCATAATATGAAGAGAGTTCCCGGTCCAGATGATGACTCATTATAAGACCGACTGGCTTTTGTTCACGGCAGACAACCAATCCGCAAAGAGGTTCGCCTTTTTCAAAGGCCTTTTTGACGTCATTGATTATAGTCTTTTCTCCAATTACAGCCGATTTTTCAACCAAGTCCTCAATAGTCAAAGATACTCCGGATTTGACGGACTGCTCGGGCGCTACACGTTTACTGACCAGACGCAGCGCGGGATGAGATTTGGGAAATTCGGGCCGGCCAAGATAAAAGCCCTGCCCGCAGTGAAAGCCGATGTCCATAAGGGTGGTCAGTTGCCTTGAGGTTTCTATACCTTCAGCGATTACCGTGGCCTCAATATGATTGGCGAAACTTATAAAAGCATCCATAAGGGCGCGCTTAGCCGGGTGCGAACTGATGCCATTTATAAGATCGCGGTCGATCTTTAATATATCCGGTCTGATTTCCGCTATGCGGTAAAGTCCGGAGTAACCGGCCCCGACATCATCTATTGCCACTCGGTATCCCTGTTTTCGATAGTGTGTCAGGGTGCGGTGAAATATGGACAGGTCCTTGAGGCTATGTCTTTCAGTAATTTCAAAGACGATATCGTCCGGGGTCAGGCCGTATTCCTGCAAAAGATTCAGCGTCTTGCCGGACTCAAAGCCGGGATCCGTCAGCGTATTGGGGTGAATATTCAAAAACAATTTAGCCCCGTTTTTCAATTCGCCCACGTTTCTGATGGCCATTTCCCGGGAGATGGTTTCCAGCTCAAACAGCCTGCCCACTTCCTCGGCAAAATCAAAAAGGACCAGAGGAGATGCGAATCTGCTGTTTTCCGGGCCGCGCGTAAGCGCTTCCCATCCGAATATCTGTCCGCTTTGTAGATTTACGATAGGCTGATAGACGGTCTTTATCTTTTTTTGAGCCAGAATATCCCGGAATTCTTTGAGCACCGCCAGATTGTTCATGTTTGTTTTTGTGCGGGCCTGTTTCTGGGCTTCGGCAATGGCAATGTACATTATGTCCTTAAAAGGCGCGGCAATGTTTTCATCAAGCGAAGCCTGGCCGATGATGAATTTTATTTTTTGGCCGGTAAGCGACAGCAATTTTTTGTTGAAGCGGGAATTCAATATGGGACGCATATTGACCGAACGTTCAATCATGTCGTTTTCCGGACAGCTTTCTCTGTATTTGAGTATGAAACTTCCCGGACTCAATTTTTCCAGGGTGAAGCTGTTCAGGCCGAAGTCGCGAGCGCATTCGGCGATGATTTTTTCGGCAATTTCCATGACCTGCAACGCCAGGTTGCCGTCAAAGAAGTTCTGGAATAGATTGAAATTGTCCAGTTCATAGTAAAGCACTCCCCGATAAGGCGCGTCCTCGTTTTTGCGTAAAAGAGACAGAGGATGGGATGCGTAATTGGCGTTCATTCCGAAATCCTTAAGTTTTGGCCGTTGCAAGTGTTTTAAAAGGCAAATTGAATAATTACGAATATTTTATGTTAATCAATTCCGGTTACGATTTGTTTTCGGGTTGATGTAAATTCAAAGACATTAATATGGGCTGATGCGCCTGCAAAAAATAATTTTTTGCAGGGAGTGGGAAGTTTTAAATTTAAAGTTTAAAGTAAAATCAAAGAGTTAAAAAAGAAACTGTGCGTTTAACTTCTGTCTTCGACTTTTTGCAATTGCGTCTGTGTTCAACAAAGGCACGAAAAATTGCAGGGAATATTTCGTAAACTATGAAGGTTTACAGGCATTGGTGATGAGAGATATAAGCCCCTCTTTGTTTACGATTCTGCTTATCGGCGGAACTCTGGAGGCCCCCCGGGTCGCCTCGGAATTGGGCAGGACGGGAGCGCGGATAATAGTCAGCAATGCGAGCAGTCAGCCGCAAAAGTATCCGCGCATGAACAATGTGCATGTCCGCAGGGGGGCTTTGGATTGTCACGGCATGCAGAGTCTGGTGCGCAGGAAGGGAATCCGGGTTGTTGTCGATGTTTCGCATCCGTACGCCGGGGAAGTAAGCCGGATTGCACGGGAAGCGGCGCGAAGAACTGAATGCGCCTATCTGCGCTATCAGCGCCCACCGGGGCTAAAATCCCGGCCCGGAATTAAATGGGTCAGCAGTCATGCAGCAGCGTCCGAGTACCTGAGAGCGCAAACGGGAAATATCCTGCTGTGTATTGGCGTGCTTAACATTGATTTGTATACACGAATGATCGACAGCAGCAGGCTTTTTGCCCGGATAATGCCCAGGGGCGATTCGGTTCTGAATGCAATCCGTTCCGGGATAAAGCCGGACAATATAATCTGCAGCCCAGCCCGGGCGGCGAACACGGCTGAAAATATTGTGCATCTGAATCTCAGCCGGGCTGGCTGGATGGTCACAAAAGACAGCGGAAAGAGCGGCGGAGCAGTGGAAAAAGCAGCCGCCGCGCAAAGATACGGCGCCGAAGTATTGGCGATAGAAAGGCCGCTTGCGAAAGGCCGCGAGGTGTTCAGCCGCGTGGAAAAATTACTGGACAGGGTACGCACGCTGCTTGCATGATTTCATCTTCGAATCGGAAAATTGAGATTTAGCCGTAAATTTGTATCTGTTCACCGAAATTTTTGCATTTAAGGAAATTAAAGTATGTGTTTATTCGATGTTCACGCGCATATAATGCATCCTAAAATTGCGGCGAGGGCGATTGAACAACTTGAAAATCATTACCGAATAACCCCGGTTGGCAACGGCCATGCCGAGGATCTTTTGCAGCGCATGCAGCCCGCCGGGATAAACCGCGCAGTCGTTCACACCGCCGCGACAGTCCCGGCTCAGGTTGTCCCGGCTAACAACTGGGCCATGGAAGTCAAAAACAGCTACGAAGAGCTTATTCCGTTTGGAACCATTCATCCCGGCTATGCAAAGTGGGAGAACGAACTGAACCGTCTGGAAAAGAACGGAATACCGGGAATAAAGCTGCATCCGGATTTTCAGGGCATCTGGCTGGATGACCCCGGGCTGTATCCGCTACTGGAGGCCGTGCAAGGGAAGTTTACGGTCATGGTCCATGTCGGAGACGATCTGCCTCCGGATAAAAATCCGTCCTGCCCGCGCAAGCTGGCCGGAATTATGGACAGATTTCCGAAGCTTACAATCATAGCCGCGCATTTGGGCGGTTACAGACAATGGGGCCTTGCCCTGGAAGAAATAGTCGGTCGCGATCTTTATCTGGATACTTCCAGCTCGCTTCCCTTTATTAAACCTGATTTGCTTAAACGGATAGTCGACGGGCACAGCCGGGACAGGTTTCTTTTCGGGTCCGATTATCCGCTTTTTGATCCCGCCCGGGAATGGAAGAGGCTGAATAGCTGCCCGGCATTTTCTTTAGAATTGATTGAACATATGCAAAAAAATGCTGAACGGCTTTTTGACGGGAGAGGCAAAACAAAAGGGGATTGATTTGCCGGGCGAGGATTTATTCAAGCCCAGTATCCCGGCCGGAGTCGTTCAGAAGCGCGATGGCCCGAACCGGCGAGCCGTCAGCTTTTTCGAGTTTCAAGGGAAGACATGAAAACATAAAGCGGGAACGGTTGAGTTGTCCGAGTCCGGATAGATTTTCTATAATAACCATGCCGCTTTTTAAAAGAGAGTTGTGTACCGGAAAGTCGCTGCAGTCGGCCCTGTCGGCGGAGATTGTGTCCAGGCCGACCCCTTTCAGACCAATTTGGCCCAGCCAGTCGGCAGTTTCCGGAGATAAAACCGGATAACCGGCAAAATAATCATCATTCTTCCAATACTTATCCCATCCGGTATTTATAAGCAAAAAATCGGCCCGCTCTATTTCTTCGCGCTCGGCCATTAAATCTTTGATACCAATGGTTCCTTTGTTATCGTCCGGCAGTTCCCATAAAAATGCTTTTCCGAAAAATGTGTCCAGCGGCAGCTCATCCAAGGTCTGGCCGTTTTTCAGCATATGGGCCGGAGCGTCGATATGGGTCCCGATATGCGAAAACATGGTTATTTTTTTCTCCCGAAAGCCGTGGACAGCAATGGAACATGCGTTATTGAGCACAGGAGGCTCCATTCCCGGGTATACGGGCATGTCCGGGGAGATTAAGTGCGTCAGGTCGATTAAGTGCATAATTTGGCCGTATATTATTTGAAGTGGTGATTATAAAGTCAGGCCTCAACGAGTGAAAGAAAGTATACGCGGGTTGGCAGGCTCTTGGCAAGCCCGGGTGGTATACAAGCCGGTCGAGGAGAATGATTGACATTTGAACTTAAAACGGATTGGATAAGCGCACTTATTCTCAGGGCGGGGTGGAATTCCCCACCGGCGGTAACCCGGACTGTTTCGGGAAGCCCGCGAGCGCCTTTCCTGGAACCGGAAAGGGTCAGCAGATCCGGTGAAAATCCGGAGCCGACGGTGATAGTCCGGATGGGAGAGGATAAGGCAGTCTCCGACCCGTGCAGGATTTTGCCTGCGCCGGCTGTCTTGCGTCCTGCAAGCGGCTGTCTGTTCCCATGCCCTGATTCTGGTAATCAAATTATTTATTAAAGGAGTCTTACCATGAATCAATCCTTGCTTGACCGTTTCGGCGACCCGGCCGAACGGGTACGCGCCGTTCTAAGCAGCCTCCAAAGCGGCAGCGGCGTGCTTGTCACCGATGATGAGGATCGCGAGAACGAAGGCGACCTCATTTTTCCCGCTCAAACCCTTACCCCAAGCCAGATGGCCATGCTCATCCGGGAATGCAGCGGCATAGTCTGCCTGTGTCTTACGGATAAAAAGGCGGCTTCTCTCGATCTTCCGCCCATGGTGGAAGATAATTCCAGCCGTTATCAAACCGCGTTCACCGTTTCCATAGAGGCGGCCGAAGGTGTGACCACCGGCGTTTCCGCGGCCGACCGGGTGCGTACGGTAAAGACCGCGGTAGCCGATGCGAGCCAGCCCGGCGATCTCAACCGACCGGGGCATATATTCCCGCTGCGGGCTCGGGAAAGGGGAGTTCTGGAGCGCCGAGGACATACCGAAGCCACCGTGGACCTGATGGCCCTGGCCGGACTGAAACCGTGCGGCGTGCTTTGCGAGTTGACCAATCCGGACGGTAGCATGTCCAAATTGCCGGAGATTGTTTCTTTTGCCGAAAAAAACGGGTTTCCGGTAATGTCCGTGGATGATCTTGTCCATTATCGGCGCAAGATAGCAGCCTGAATGCCGGGCGGCGGGCGGAAAAAGTGCATTCCCCGCCGCCGGCTCACATTTTAACAACCTGAAAACGGCATACCTTCACATTTTACCAACCTAAAAATGTCATAGCTTCACGTTTTGGCAACTTGTCATTTCAAAATCCGTAAATTTGTGACTGCTTATTTTTGCTTGCTACCGGGGGGCATTATGAACGATGAGATCTCAGTATTGGAAGAGCTCAGGGGCTTGTCCGATGATAACTACAAGGCGTTTAACAAAAAAATCATTCCCACCGCCCAGGAAACCCTGGGGGTCAGGCTTCCGGTCTTAAGGAAAATCGCCGCGAGAATAGCAAAAAACTCTCCGGATGAATTCCTGCGCATGGACAAGGGCAATATTTATGAGTTGGTCATGCTTGAAGGTCTGGTGCTTTCCTGCCTGAACAGGTCTTTTGTCCGGCTCCTGCCGTTGACGGAAAATTTTCTGGGAAAAGTGGACAATTGGGCCCAGGTGGATTCCACTGTTTGCAAATTCAAGCGTATCAAACGGGAAAGGGAAGATGTTTTAGCCGTGGTCAAAAGATGGCTTAGATCGGAAAATGAATTTATTGTTCGGGCCGGCCTGGTTATTCTCATGACCCATTTTATAGACGAGCAGCATCTGGATACTGTTTTCGAGCTGGCCCAAAGCTTTTCCCACACCGGATATTACGCATCTATGGGGAACGCCTGGCTCATCTCCGTGTGCATGGCCAAGTATCCACGGGAAACAATCGATTTTTTCAGGAAAAATTCTCTGGATAACAACACGCATAACAAGGCCATTCAGAAGTCGCGGGAGAGTTTTCGAGTCTCCAAGGTGGACAAGGAAGTTATAAGTAAGCTTAAAAGATAGGCGGATTGCTGGTTGTCC
>JBNJHA010000040.1:0-20788 GCA_051748085.1 Thermodesulfobacteriota bacterium | reverse complement strand
CTCCGTTCGGGCTGAGCTAAACAACTGCTCCGTTCGGGCTGAGCTTGTCGAAGCCCGTTTCAAATTGGTTCAGAAACCCCTTCGACAAGCCCTTCGACAAGCTCAGGGGGGGGGAACGGAAACGTATGCATTCGGGGGGAACTCGATGTTTCTCCCGGGTTCGGACCTAATCAGGGCATTGAACTAATTGAACAAAAAACCCATGCAGGACTTCAAAACCGCCTTAGAATGCCTTTTTCGGGTCCAAAACGTTGCTGTCTTGGCTTATAATGATATTTTTGAGGGCAAAATAAGGCTTCTAAGCTCCAGAAGCAAACAGTTTTGAAACACCTGCTTGGTGAAATGCTGCCTTGCAGCCCAGCTCTGCTGGATTTCACTGGGTTTATCCTGATATTTAAATATGATGGCCAGGTCCGACCCCAAAGGCATTTTGAACTATTATGCACAAGCCTCTTCTACATATCAGATGGCACGGCAGTTGCTTGTTACCGGTTAGCCCGGAGCCGGCAGAAATTTTTTCTGAGCGAAAAACAGGGTCGGATCGAAAGGTTTGTCCACAAGGGAAGGCAGAAGACATGTTTTGGATAATTATCTGATGCCGGGGTAAAATTTTCCGGGTTCCTTGCCGCCGGACCGAGACAAAATGCGTTGGTTTCTGAAGAAATCCACAGGGATTGTGGTTCGGCCATTTCGCTCGGAAAGAGTTCAGGATGTATGCGTATTTAATGATCCTGAACGGAAAAGATGAGAGGAGGTGTTTTATGTCCTTAATCGAAGGACTTGCAGGCGCAGGTGCGGGGGGAGTCCCACACAATGTCCGGAACATGAATTCCGGGCGGCAGGCCGGTCTGACAGACTTTAATAACCAAAATGAAAATGCAGTACGTACCGGAAAAGTACAAAAGACTGATTTTGGAAATCCTTCCGGATCTCTGCCTCACGAACAGACGGCAAAGGCAGACAGTAAAGAGGCCTTAGAGGCGAGGAAATCTATTCTCCGGGAGAGTCCGGTTGTATTTAACCCGGGACAGGATAGTGTAGGTTCGCCGAAGACCGGAGTACTGCGCTCTGCGAACCAAGGATTGGCCGGAGCGGCCCAGGCCCTGAGCGGGAAGGCGGGGAACCAGATGCAGCCGGAATCCATGCAGGGCGGATTTGCTTCGGGTCCCAATGCGGGAATTGGCTTCGGTTTTTCCGGAATGGCCGGAGGTACGTCCCAGGGCACGCATCAGGGGACTTATCTGAATAAAATGATATAGATCAGCATTTGCCCCCCCGAAGCGCAAGAACGGCATTCAGAGCCGGCAGCGAAAATCAGCGGCTTTTGTTGGTGCGCTGCGCTGTCGGCTTTCCAGTTCCTCCAGGCAGACGATGCAGTGGTAGATTGGCTTTTTTCCTGGACTTTTCCGGCCGGTATGCATTACGCCCGCTTTAATGCCTCTTATTTTGACCTAGATTAAACAATTTTAGTGCATAAAAAACCCTCCACACCTGGGCAACCTTTTGGTATATATGGATTTATCAAAAACAAAAGCCATATATAAAATTACACCCAAAAAATGGAAGATCTAATGAAGACTCCTAACCAAGAAAATCCATAGCCAGCGTCGAGTGGCCTTGTCCAGATAGATGGTTGCTTGACCCATGGCATCCTCCTGAACACTCAGGGGGGACAGTCTCTTCTAGTTTTCTCAAAACGGCTTGTAAAATGCTTGATCAGCCAGGGCGAGCATGGGTTTGTCTCCCGGCGTATCCCCATACGCGTAGATGCTGTCATAGCCGGTCAGGTCATATTTCTGCTGTATCCGGCGGGCTTTTTCCTGCCCGTGACAGTTGAGACCCTGATATCTTCCGGTGATCCGGCCGTCTTTTTTCTCCAGTACTGTGCCTATTAGACCGATTTGCATGTTTTCCGTCCAACTCCGAAGCCATACTTCCGGCGAGGCGCTGGCGACAAGTACCTTGTGTCCCTGGTCCAGATGCCAGTGTAGACATTCAAGGCCTTGGGGCCGCAGGATTTTGGGCAGCCGTTCCAGGGCGTAGGCAGTCCCCGCAGCCCGCAGTGTTTCATCCTGCCAGCCGGCAAAAAAATGTCCCAGGACCTTCTGCTTTGCCCGGCCGTTATCCATAAGCTTGAGACTGTAGGCGGCAATATACGGGGAGAGGCGGCAAGCTCCAAACATCATCCGGGATTTGCCCACAGTGTAGGCAATAAAATCGGACAGGGAATCTTTGAAGGTCAGGGTCCCGTCAAAATCGAATATTGCGAGGCATCGCATGAAATCAGAGCTTTGTCCGTTTAAAAATACATTCCGGAAGATGGATGATGATCCACATGATTAACCGCCAAATGGGTTTGACGTAGATCGTGTTCTTCTTTTTCTTCACGCCCTTGAAAATCTGCTCGCCTGCTTCCTCCGGCTGGGCGGTCAGTTTTTGGGGCAGATCCAGCCCGGCGGTCATTTTGGTGGCCGCAAATCCGGGCTTGACTGTCAGCACGTTAACATTAGCCGGAAACAACCGGTGCCGCAGTCCGGACAAATACGCAGTCAGACCGGCCTTGGCGCTGCCGTACATATAATTGCTCTGCCTGCCCCGGTCTCCGGCAACTGAGGATATGCCCACAATAAAGCCGTGTCCGCGGCGCTCTAAGTCCGCGGCGATTATTTCCAGGATGCTCACCGCACCGGTGTAATTGGTTTCAATGATCATTCTGGCGTGCTGGAAATCACCTTGCGTCTGCGTTTGATCGCCAAGAATCCCGAAAGCGAGAACAGCCCCGGAAGGCTTGGGGTCCAGTCCGGAATAAAAGGAGGCGTGGGAAGAAAAATCAAGGGCGTCGAAAAACCTGGCTTGGGCCTTAATCCGATATTTTAGTTCCAGATGTTGGACTTCATTGTCCAATTCTTCCGTGTTCCTGGAGGCCAGATAGATATTGTATCCGGCCTGGGCGAAACGCCGGGCCGTGGCCCGGGCCATATCACTGTTTGCTCCGAGTACCAGTATCCAGTCGTGTGTCATAAGCAGAGCCTTTGAGATTGAAGGGAATTAAAAACGGGTGACAGCCCCAGTGAATCTCGGAGCTGCCGGAAATGTTCAATTTGGGGATAGCCTTGTTCAAATGTCTCCCGGCTGACCCTGGCATCCTTGGCCAGATAGATTCTTCCGCCATATTGCAGGACTATCCTGTCCAACTGGTCCAGAAGGGTGAAAAGCCCCGATTGGATTTTGAAATCCAGGGCCAGACTGTAGCCTTCCAGGGGGAAAGACAGCGGATTAGCGTTGGAAGGGCCGTAGAGCTTGAGCACGGCCAAAAAACTGCCCATGCCGCTCTTGGCTATCTCGCCCAGTATTTCCTGCAGCCCCGCATAGCTATGGGCTTTGGGCAGGATGAACTGGTACTGGACAAAGCCTTTGCGGCCGTAAATACGGTTCCAATGGTTGATGGCATCCAAGGGATAAAAAAAGGAATCCACATCCGTAAAGTTCATGCTGATCCTGGATCTGACCTTGGCGTAATACAACGCATTGAACGTACGCACGCTGCTGCTGTTCAGGATGAATCCGGGAAAATTGCAGGGCACGGTTTTGTTCTTTCGGGGAGAGTAGTTGAGTTCCCCCAGCGGGGCGAATTTGCCGAGCATAAGCAGGGAGCGGCCCAACGATCGTCCTTTGGCCAGGCAGTCGATCCAGGCCACGGAATAGGGCCAATCCGCATACTTTTCAAAGGCGGCAAAGGTCTCTTCCAGGTTCGCGGTCTTGATGGTGGCCTGTTCTATAGTGGCCGATGGGACCGGCTGCAGATAAAAGCTCGCCTCCAGGATAATTCCGGTCAGTCCCATGCCGCCGCAGGTTGCCCGGAAAAGTTCGGTGTTTTCCTCTCGGGAACAGCGCAGAATCGTGCCATCCCCGAGCATGAGCGTAAGACCCTGCACGGTATCGCCAAAGCAACCGACCACATGGTGGTTCTTGCCGTGCACGTCAGCGGCTATGGCCCCGCCCACAGTGATCAGCTTTGTGCCCGGAGTGACTTTTAAAAACCAGCCCCGGGGCAAAAAGGTCTCTATGATCTCGGAGAGAAGCACGCCAGCCTCGCAGGTCAAGAGTCCGGTTTCCGGATCAAATCCGAGCATGCGGTCTCTGGAGCGCAGGGGCACAAATCTCTCGGCCAAGGCACTGTCCCCGTAGCTACGTCCGTTGCCGTAGGCGATAGCCGGTCCCTGCGAGCTCAGGGAACGGGCAAGCGAGCGCTTATCTGCGAAGGCCAGGGGGCTGGCCTCAATTACCGGGTATTGACCCCATCCGGAAAGACGCATTTTTTAGTCCTGAATACCAAGTGTTTATCCAAAAAGTATTTGCAGGTATAGCCGACGCACAGCCCCAAAGCCCCTCCTGCATACTGGGCTCCTTTGAAATCGAAAACATAGAAAAAAACCGCTTCCGTGCCCCAGAAAATTATGGTGGTAAAGACCCCCATCAGGCTGTAAAGGCTGAACCGCACCGCGTCATCCTGTCTGCTCCGGGCGCGGTAATAAAATATCCAGCGCTTATCCAGCATATATTTGGTCACCAGACCGCTCAGAGTCCCGGCTGTCAGAGCGGCGTATAGCACCCACGGGCCGCGGAAAAAATAAAAAAAAGGCCACTGCGAGGCGAGGTTGACACCCACGGCAATCAGGGCAAAAATAAAATACAGGATAATCTTGGGCATCGGGTCTAGTCCACCCCTTCAAAAATTACAAATGGTTCTGGTTTTTCCTCCCCCGCCCGGATTGCAAGAGTCGCTCCGGAGCAGACTTCCCGGCCGATTACCGGGCATAGAATATCCAGACAAAGCTTCCCACCCAGCCGACCAGAGTGGCCTGGATGAAAATATCCTTCAACAGGATCTTTGTTGGGCTGCCGGTTTTATTTTCCACAAAAGCCATCTGCATATAACGTAGAATGCCCAGAACCACAAAGATCGCAGTCAGGAAAAGATTGTTGCTCGAGAGCTTGGAGGTGGTGGCCGGGGAAATGGACCACAGGATATAGGCCAGAATCACTATTGACGCGGTCATGACCATGGCTGAATCAAGGAACTTTATATTGTATCCGTCCACGACCCTGCGGGTCTGGTGGTTCGTATCCTCGAATATGAGCGAGTCGTCGCGTCGCTTGGCCAGAGCTAGAAACAGGGCCAGAAGGAAAGTCATGACTATGATCCAGTGCGACAACGACACTCCGGTTGCCTGCGCCCCGACAAAAAGGCGGAGGACAAAACCGCAGGAGACAAAGACTACATCTAGAATAGACCGGTGTTTGAATCTCAGGGTGTAGGCGATATTCAGGGCCAGATATCCGGCAATAAAGGGCAAAATCCGGGGCATTGAAAAATACCCGAGAAACAGCCCCGCAAGCAGGAACACGGACAGACAGAGAAATGCCTGCATCTGGGTTACCCGGCCGGAGGCGATCGGACGCCGGTGTTTTTCCGGGTGGTTCCGATCCTCGTGCCGGTCATGCCAGTCGTTGAGAATGTATATCGCGCTGGCGGTCAGGGAAAAGACCGCAAAGGCAACGCACGCATCCAGAAACACTGCCGGTTCATGGAGACGGAAAGCAAAAAAACCGGGCAAAAAAACAAACAGGTTTTTTGCATACTGGTGAATGCGGGCCAGCTCAAGCACGTCCTTACAATTCATATACAGACCCTGTCGGTGGTGGGTTAAAATAAAGTTGCTGCCTGTAAAAAAAAGCCCATCTGCAAAAATTCAGCCAGCAGGGCCAGCTTGTCCTGGGCAGCTGCCTCCCGGACATAGCAGAGCCAGAGCTTACCCGCATACCGCTGCCTGCAGAATGCTCATCAATCCCGGCTTCCCGGAAAAGATGCGATTTCGGTTTCCAGACGGCAAAAATACCGCGCGTTCTTGTGTGGGATTACCACAAATTGCTTGTTTTGTTGGTTGCTTTTGACACATGGGTCAATATTGAACATGAATTTTGGCCTACAGATTGGAGGCATAGAAAAGCAAAACGCCTTTTATGCGGGGTTTGGACTTTGAAAAGATTTGGTCCGCGCCTTGCAGAAGGGATTTATTCCTTGTTGACACAATATAGCCCAACGTACTCAATTATCTATTTGCTTTTCCGGGATAATTTATAAAAAAAATAATGCCGTAGAACAAAATGGTTTCCTACAAGAATGACACACGACCCTTAGTTCCGCAGAGAGTTCGAGACAGGCTTTCCCCGCATGTCATGCTGCTGGCCGGACTTGCGATCTTTGTTGTCTTTTTGGCCCTGCGGATCCCTGTACGCGCTGATTTTCTCATAAATTGGGATGCGGTTAATTACGCCCTTGGGACCGAACTCTTCAGCCTGGAGCACCATCAGCCGCATCCCCCGGGATATATCGGATATGTCGCCCTTGGCTGGGTGCTCAACCATTTGACCGAGGACGCCAATTCCAGCCTGACCCTGCTGAGCGCTTTAAGCGGGGCTGCGGCGCCTGCAGCTCTTTTCCTTCTGGCTTCGAACTTCATGCGCAGGCGTTACGCAGCCGTGACCGCTGTAACCTTCGGTCTTTCTCCGCTTGTATGGTATTACAGCGAGGTCGCCCTCGGCTATTCTCTGGCCATGGCCCTGGCCCTTTTTTATACTTGGGCCGGATACCGGGCCTGGAAAAAAGTCTCTGTGCCTCATCTGTTCTGGGCCACAATTTTTCTGGTTTTTCTGGGTTCTGTCCGACAAAGCGGGGGCTTGTTTCTCATACCACTGTGGCTGTTCCTGATCTGGCCTTTCCCCTGGCGCCGCCGCCTGCAGGCAGCGGCAATTCTGGTAGTCGGCAATCTGATCTGGCTTGTTCCTTTGATATTGCTTGCCGGGGATGTGCACGCCTATTTCCAGGCCGCGGCCGAGTTGGCCAACCTGGCAGTGGCCCCCACTTCTCTTTTCTCCTTTGATGTTTTCGGTCTGCTCAGAAATTTCTCTTTTGTTGCCGCCGGCATCCTGGTGGGCATTAACGTGGGTCTGCTCATAATTGTTCTGGCCCGTTGCACCGGGTGCCGGCCGCTGAGCAGTCTTACCGGTGGGGACAGAATATTCTTTTTCCTCTGGCTCGTTCCTTCGCTGGCCACCTATGTACTCATCCACACCGGGCAGCTGGGGTACATTCTGATGATACTTCCCATAGGGTTTATTTGGACGGGAATGTCTCTCAATGCCATGGCCCGGCAGGTTCATGAAGTTCACTTGCTGGCCGCCGCCAAGCGCCAGGCGGCCCTGGTCTGCAGAAAACCGGTCCTTTGGGCCTTGACTATATTGTTCGCTCTGACCAATGTCTTGGGTTACCTGTACATACCGAATGCAACTCACGCCCTGACCCGGCCGGAAAACCTGAATGCGGAACTCTTTGACACCCTGCCCAATCTGGAAGCATTTTCCGAAACAGAGCGGGAAAAGATTAAAAATTGGGCGCGGCAGTTCAATGTGAAGAGAAATGATGAATACTGGAGCGGCCTTATCCGTCTTATTGAACGCTTTGATCCAGAAACCACAGCAGTGATTGCAGAGCCTACCGGATCTGGCAGTTTCCGGCATCTGACCTATTATCTGCCCAAATACAGGATATATGGAGTGGGCAAGGATATTAAGAAAGACTTTGGATATCTGTTCAAGGCCCATAACGGCAGTAGCGATTATACTGTGCAGGGGCTGGAAAAAGTGAACAGATTCCTGCGCTTGCCGCAGGGACTCAACCGGGTCATTATCCCGGACAAAGAAATATATTCCGGGCTGGATAAAGACCAAGTTGAAGGGGGGTTCAAAACCCTGAAGGACGGGACAGAGGTATTTGCCCTGGAGATCCCGGAACAGGCTCTGCTCTTGTTTTCCGGAGATGAGGACTCAGGCCAGCGCATATCTGTAGTCCATGCCTTTGAAAAACCGGGGGCACAGCTGGAACTGGGAGAGGATATAAAAGAATCTCCATAATAAGAATGTTAAAATGGAAAGCGGAAGCCTCCTTTCCACATCGGTGCTCTTGAGACTTGATTACAGGCTTCTCAAACGTATGTACAAAATTTCTGGTTCGGGCAGCCAGGTACCGTAGCGGATACCTTCCGGCTTGGCGGACCTTCCCGCCCCAGAAAGTTAAACAAATTTTCTATATTATGTATCTTCCACAAAATTGATGAATATTTGTATTTCTTCGCCTGATTCTTTTGGGTGCTTTTAACGGGAGACTCGCGCGTTTTTTTGGTCCGAGCCCAAAGGCTCACAGATACAGAAAAATATTCCCTTTCAGCCACGCAAATGTTTTTCCAATACCGCAAAGAGTTTATCCTTTTCTACCGGTTTGGCCAGATAATCGTCCATGCCGGCCTCCAGAAATTTCTTCCGATCCCCGCTCATGGCATACGCCGTCAAGGCTATGATGGGGATATTTTTGAACCCCAGATTGGAAGACCTGATTTTCTTTGTGGCTTCAACCCCGTCCATAACCGGCATCTGCACGTCCATGAGCACGCAGTCAAAGTCTTCCTTGCCCAGCATATCCACGGCCTGTTCTCCATTCCCGACCACGCTTACCTCCACTCCCTGTTTTTCCAATAAGCGCCTGATATATAGCCGTGTCACAGGTTCATCATCGACCACAAGCATACGTTGCCCCTGGATTCTGAAAGACGTTCCCTCCCGCTCCTTACTGCCGAGTTCCTGCCGCCGGTCATCCGGAAGCTTGAAGGGCAGGCTCACGTAAACCACGGTCCCTGTTCCCGGCTGGCTGGCCAGAGACAGATTACCGCCCATTAGATGCACCAGCCGCTTGACCAGGGGCAACCCCAGCCCGGCTCCCTCGAACTGGCGGGCATAGGGAGAATCAGCATCACCGGCCTGGGTAAAGGTCTCAAAGACTTGGTCTATTTTGTCTTCCGGGATTCCAATGCCGTTATCTTCGACCACGAACAGCAAACGACACTTCCCCGGCTTTCTCCCGGGCAAACAGGAAACCTGCAGGCCGATCTCGCCGTGCCGGGTGTATTTGAGGGCATTGCCCGCCAGATTGAACAGAATCTGGGTCAAGCGGGTATAGTCTCCGAGCAATTTTGCAGGGATATCCGTATCCAGGGTTACGCGCAGGTTATTGTTGTTTTCCCGGCAGGTATGTCTGAAAACGTCTTCAACTGACTGCCTTATCTCCTCCGGGATTATCTCTTCTTCCTTAATCTCCATCTTGCCGGATTCTATACGGGAAAGATCCAGGATATCGCTTAAAAGCCTGGTCAGACGTCTGGAAGCGTTTTGAGCCATTCCCAGATATTCACTTTGTTCCGCATCAAGGACAGTCGTCCGCAGTAATTGATGCATGCCCATGATACCGTTCAGGGGAGTTCTTATCTCGTGGCTCATATTGGCCAGAAACTCGGACTTGGCCTTGTTGGCTGCTTCGGCTTTTTCTTTCGCCCGGACAAGCTGATCATTGGCTTTCTTTACTTCTGTCAGATCCACATCAATGCAGAACAACTCTTTCTCTCCATTACTTTTCTCCTGCATGACATGAGAGGTATAAACCGGAACCGGAGAACCGTCTTTATGCCGCAGCTCCAACTCGCCTGCCGGTATATTTCCACCTTTTTCCCGCCAGTTGTATATATTCCGGACCACCTCGGCACGCATGCATTCCGGAATTATCAAGTCCTCCAATTTAGCGCCGAGTGCTTCTTCCCTGGAATATCCATAAAGGATTTCACTGGCCTTGTTCCAAAAGATTACCCGACGATTTTCATCATAGCTTTGCACAGCCACCATTTCCACATCCTCAAGCAGAGCTCTGAAGCGTTTTTCACTTTCCCGCAGGGCCTCTTCCTCCCTGACCTGATCCGTAACAATCTCGGTGTAGACAATAAAGCCTCCAATGGAATTGTCCATCTCATACCAGGGACGGCACTCCCAGGATGTCCATTCCAGGCTTCCATCCCGACGATAAAAAGGATCCCGTTCCGCGCTTGTCACTTCTCCCCTGAGGGCCCGCTGATGTGCGTCCTTCCATTTTCGGGGCAGATGCGGGAATACTTCATAATGGTGCCTGCCCAGAACCTCCTTTTCTTTGACCCTGAACTGATCCAGATAACTCTGGCTCACGTACATATAACGGAACTCCTTGTCATGGACCGCCACTGCACTGTTGGCATGCTCGATAACGTAACGCATAAGGTAATGGGAATGGGCAAGGGATCTTTCCATGTGCTTTCTTTCGGTGACATCCATGATGTTGCCATACACCCGGACCACACGGCCGTTTTCCTGCTCCGGCTCCCCGATGGTCCGGACACAGAGTTGTTCACCCGCAGCATTGGTAAAGCCCAGTTCCAGATCGTAAGATATCCCCAGTTCAACAGCCTCTTTAAGGGCTTTGTTGATTGCGGCCTGATCTTCCGGCGCGTAGAACTGGATATTCCGAGGAACATTATTCGGATCGAAATCCCGGGGTGAAACCGCGTGGATTCGGTATGTTCCCTCTGTCCAGGTCAATCGCCCGGTTTGCACCTCATATTCCCAGCCGCCAACCTTGGAGACCTTTTCCATATCCCTCAGCAGCTTGCGGCTTTTAAGCAGCTCTTTTTGCGTCTGTTCGATGGCGGTGATGTCCACCGCGCTTCCAATAAAATAGATACCTTTTCCCGCGGCATCCCTTATCAGATTGGCATCGAGAATGGCGTGGATTGTCTGTCCTTTTTTATGAATAAATTTTTTCTCTATGCGGTAATGATCAATCCTGCCCGCAGCCAGCTCTTCCTGCTTATGGATATTTTCTTCCAGGGAATCGGCATGGGTTATTTCCCTCAGATGCTTTCCAACGAGCTCCTCTTCCCGGTATCCCAGCATATTGCAATAAGCCCTGTTCGCGCTCATGATTTTAAAATCCAGAGAGACATGAGCAAAGCCGACAGACGTATTTTCGTATATGGAACGGAAACGGACTTCGCTTTCCCGCAGCGCATCGTCGGCCTGCTTACGGTCGCTGATATCTCTTGTATTGAACAGAATTTTTCCAGGACTGCCGAAATCGGACTCACTGATTAACTTGCCAATAGTTTCCAGCCACACGTAGGAACCGTCTTTCCGCCTGTAACGATATTCAGCCTTGCGTCCGTCATCCATACGATGCACAAAACTTTTTAATTCTTCGATTATCCGGGGCAGGTCATCCGGGTGCACAAAATCAAGGACATTTTTACCGATCAGGAAATCGGGGTCGTACCCGAGGATCTGATGCGATTTGCCTACAAATTCAAAGTTTCCCTGCATATCTGTAAGCGAAACCATGTCAAACATATTTTTCGTAATAAGCTCCAGCAGATCGCTTTTGTCCTCCAAACTTTTTTGGACACTTTTGCGTTCGGTAATATCAGTAAGAAATCCCTGCAAGGCGGCAATTCGACCTTCCCGGTCCTGCACCGCCCTGAAATTTCCGGATACCCAGAATACAGTCCCGTCCCGACGCAAAAAACGGCATTCATGATCGACCGCCGCCCCCCTCTCCTGCATTAGATGAATCAATTCTTCCCTGTCGCTCGGGTCCGCATACAATTGTTCGCCAATATCCGTGATCGACTCAATCATTTCCGACGCTGAATCATAGCCGAACATCCCAGCCATGGCTGGATTGACCGCCAAAAAACGGCCCTCTGGCATAGAGGTGAATATGCCCATGGGAGCCTGGGCAAAAAATTCCTGATCCCCTTTACATGAAAAAGAAGCTGAAAAATCAGCTGGCTGGGCCGGGGAATTGTTCCGGGACATGAATAATCTCCAAGATTACTGAAATGTTAGAATAAAAAAACCTGCATGAAAAAATCTTTGTCCAACAACAACACACGCAAAGACGAAAGCAGACAGGAACAAACTCGAAGAAAATTTCACTTTTGTTTGCAAATAAAATATATTCCTTTACGAATCAATACAAAGATGTTTTCGGAACAGGAATTTGCCTTTCTGGTCATCGAAAAACCCACAATATATATTGGCCGGCTTATTGCGTGCAGGGACACAAAAACTGCTGGCATTTACTCTTTAAATAAGGTACATGAACAAATACCTGTTTTTAAACCATTACCTGTCAATTTTGGATATCTTCCAAAATAAATGCCAAAAGCCAATACAGGCGGACTTTTTATGCACAAACTGCTTATATTTTTTTTACTTTTTGCTGCCGGCTGTACTGCCGTCGGTCCGGACTACACCCAGCCGAAATCCGAGGTCCCGCAGGGATGGAACCAGATTAAAGACCCTGCCCTGCTCCCGGACAGAATAAAAATCACAAATTGGTGGACCCTGTTTAATGACCCGACCCTGAATCAGCTCATCAAAAAGGCCACCCGACAGAATCTGAATCTGCGGGCAGCAGCGGCACGGGTGGAAGAAGCCAGGGCCCAGCTTAGAGCGGCCCGGGGGGGCTATCTTCCCGAAGCGAATGCCGACGGCTCGGTCTCGAGACAGGAAAGCCGGGCAAGTGCTCTCGATCCGGACGGCACGCTGGACACTTATTATTCGGCCGGGATGGATGCCAGCTGGGAATTGGATCTTTTCGGACGCATCAGGCGTTCTGTCGAGGCCTCGAGCGCTGAATTCCAGGCCACGGAAGAGGATCGCGTCGATATAATGATTTCCATGTACGCCCAGGTGGCCGGCACGTATATCAACATTCGCACCCTGCAGACCCGGATAAAAACCGCGCTGGAAAATATTACTTCCCAAAAGGAAATTCTCAAATTAACAAAATCCAGATTTAAATACGGTCTGGCAACCGACCTGGACGTGGCCCAGGCCGAACAGGTCCTGGCAAATACAAAAGCCCGGATTCCTCCCTTGCGCATCCAGCTGGCCGAAACGAAAAACAGCCTGGGTACTCTCCTTGCCCAGCCCCCCGGAGCAGTGGACAAAATTCTGGAGGAATCCGCCCCTATTCCTTTGCCTCCGGAAAGAGTGGCCGCCGGAGTACCCGCTGACCTGCTCCGACAAAGACCGGATATTCGCGGCGCGGAACGCAGGCTGGCGGCACAAACCGCGCGTATCGGCATGGCCACGGCCGAACTGTACCCCCGATTTTCCCTTGTCGGCTCAATAGGCTATATGCATACCGATCTGAACGACCTGTTCATTCCTGCCTCCCGGGCCTTTAGTTTCGGCCCCTCTCTGGGCTGGAACATCTTCAGCGGAGGCAAACTCCGGGCCCAAATCGACGTGGAGGACGCCAGAACCAAACAGGCACTTCTGACCTATGAACAAACAGTACTTACCGCTCTCAGCGAGGCGGAAAACGCCATGACCGGACATATACAGCAGAAAATCCGTTTGCGGGCCCTGCAGGACTCGGTTCGGGCATCGAAAAGGTCCTTAAAACTCTCTGAAAAACTATACAAGGACGGTCTGTCCGACTTTCAAAACGTACTCGATGCCCAACGCGAACTCTTCTCGGCCGAAGACCAGCTGGATCAGGCCCGCGGGAACGCGGCCCTGTATATGGTCTCCCTGTATCGGGCTCTGGGAGGCGGCTGGGATCCGGTAACCAGAAAATCAGGAGTATACTCTGTGGACAAAACCCAGGAAATAAAAACGGAAAACAGCGCGGATAAAGGAGAACAGGAATGAAAAAATTCTTTCTGCTGATGTTGGCCTGCATAATACTCACAGCCTGTTCCCAGGACCAAAACGCCTATCAGGCCCCCCCGCCCCCGAAAGTCACGATAGACAAGCCGGCAATCAAGGAAGTCACCGAGTACAACTATTTTACCGGGACCAGCTCTGCCTTCAAGACCGTTGATCTGAAAGCGCAGGTAAGCGGTTATCTGAAGAAAATAAATTTCACGTCCGGAGACATGGTTAAAAGGGGCGACCTGCTGTTTATTATCGACCCCGCCCCATACCAGGCCAAACTGGACCAGGCCAGGGCCGATCTGGCCATCAAAAAGGCGGAACTAAAGCTGTCCCAGGCCACTTTGAAACGCAAGCGGGACGCCTATAAGGATCGGGCTGTAAGCGAAGTGGAAGTCATAGAGGCCGAGGCCAAGGAAGCCGAAGCCAAGGCCGCGGTCCAGGCGGCGAAAGCCCGGATAGAAGAAGCGCGCATTAACTTGAAATATACCCATATCCATGCGCCTTTTGAAGGCCGGATAGGCCGCAATATGGTTGATGTCGGCAACCTGATCACGACCGCCACGCTGCTGGGGACAATCGTGGATGATCAGCCAATATATGCCTACTTCAACATGAGTGAAAACGCCCTCTTGAAATTCATGCAGGAGGCCAAGGCCAGAAACGCTTCGACCGCCAATCCGGAGAAAGGATACCAGGTCGGCCTGTCCCTGGCCAACGAGGACGATTACCCGCATAAGGGGCATATCGATTACGCCGATCCCAGCGTGGACACATCGACCGGGACCATTCAGCTCCGAGCCGAATTCGAGAATAAAGATCATTACATAATCCCTGGACTGTTTATCAAAGTCCGGGTGCCCGTGCGAAAAATAAAGGATGCCGTTTTGATACCCGACAAGGCATTGGGCGCGGACCAGCGCGGCAGCTATGCCCTGACTGTAGACGAAAAAAACGTGGTTCAGTACAATCCGGTTGAGCCCGGCCCGTTAATAAACGGCCGGCGGGTCATACATTCCGGACTCAAGGCGGACAGCCGGGTTATAGTCAACGGCCTTCAAAGCGCCCGGCCGGGATCCAAGGTTGATCCGGTCCAGGCCTCCGGGAACAACTCCACGGAGGGATCCGACTCATGAATATGAGCCGCTTTTTTATTAACCGCCCTATTTTCGCCACGGTAGTTTCAATCATTATCGTCATTGCCGGCGTAGTCACCCTGCTTAATCTTCCAATCGCCCAGTATCCGGAAATTTCCCCTCCCACCGTTCAAGTCACGGCTAACTATCCCGGGGCAAGCGCCAAAGTGGTTTCCGAAAGCGTCGCGCAGCCCATTGAAGAACAGGTCAACGGTGTCGAAGACATGCTGTATATGTCTTCGACCTGCTCCAATGACGGAAGCTACTCCCTTACCGTGACGTTCGAGGTCGGAACCGATTTGGATATGGCCACGGTACTGGTCCAGAACCGGGTAGCCATCGCCCAGTCTTCGCTTCCGAGTACTGTAACCCGGCTTGGGGTCACCACGCAAAAACAGTCGACCAATATTGTTCTCATGCTCTCTTTGACCTCAAAAAACAAAAATTACGACGCCTTGTACCTGAACAATTACGCGACACTGAATATCGAGGATGAACTTTCCCGACTGGACGGGGTCGGCGGGGTAACCATCTTCGGTGTCGGCGACTATAGCATGCGCGTCTGGCTTGATCCGGAAAAACTCAAATCCAGAAGCCTGACCACCAACGATATTGTTTCGGCTATTGAAGAGCAGAACGTCCAGGTCGCTGCCGGGCAGATCGGCCAACCGCCCGCTCCGGACGGGCAGGATTTTCAATATATGATAAACGCGCAGGGCCGTCTAAAGGATGTCGCCCAGTTTGAAAAAATCATCGTCAAAACCGGAAAAGATGGCCGGGTTACCAGGCTCGGGGATATAGCCAGGATTGATCTGGGTTCCAAGTCCTACGGTCTGAACAGCCTTTACAAAAATCAGGAAACAGCCTTGATGGCCATTTATCAGCTGCCTGGATCCAACGCTCTGGATCTGGCCGCAAGCGTCAAGGAAAAAATGAATGAACTCGAACAAAGTTTCCCGCAGGGCCTGGAGTATAACATCCCTCTGGATACCACCGAATTCGTTCAGGCCTCAATTAAAGAAGTGGTGGAAACACTGCTTATAGCCATGGTTCTGGTGTTCATCACCATCTTCATTTTCCTGCAGGATTGGCGGGCGACCCTGATTCCGGCGGTGACCATCCCGGTATCACTTATAGGTACCTTCGCGGTCATGGGCCTGCTCGGATTTTCCCTGAACATGCTCACCCTGTTCGGACTGGTTCTGGCTATTGGGATCGTGGTTGATGACGCGATCGTTGTCGTGGAAAACACCAGCCGGAACATTGACGAAATGGGTCTGGAACCGAAAGAAGCCACCTTACGGGCCATGAAGGAAGTCAGCGGCCCCATTGTGGCCACGACTCTGGTCCTTATGTCCGTATTTATCCCCACAGCCTTTATGGGCGGCATAACCGGGCAAATGTATATGCAATTCGCCCTGACCATAGCCGCGTCCACCTTTTTCAGCGCCTTGAACGCCCTGACCCTGAGTCCGGCCTTGAGCGCCCTGGTCCTGAGACCGACTCCGGAAAAACAAAACTTTTTCTTCCGGGGGTTCAACTGGTTTTTCGACCGGACCCGGGGCGGATATATGCGCTTCATGAATGTCTTTGTGCGTAAGGCGATAATTGTCCTTATCCTTTTCGCCGGCCTAAGCGCCGCGACCGGATGGGGCTTTATGCAGCTCCCGACCGGTTTCGTGCCCACCGAGGACCAGGGGTATGTAATGGCCTCGGCCCAGCTCCCGGACGGTGCATCCTTCGAGCGCAGCGCGAAAGTCGTCCAAAAAATGAATCATATGATCTCCGGACTGGAAGGAGTCGAAAGCTGGGTAACAGTTACCGGTTACTCGCTCCTGGATGCCTCATCCGCTTCAAACGCGGCCACGGCCTGGGTCATTCTCGAGCCCTGGGAAAAAAGGACGAGTCCGGATTTAAGCCAGAAAGCCATGGTCGGCAAACTCTGGAAAATGTTCGGCCGGATTCAGGAAGCCCGCATCCAGGTTTTCGCTCCTCCTCCGATTTCAGGTCTGGGGACTTCCGGGGGATTTTCCCTGGAACTCCAGGACAAAAGCAACATGGGCTTTTCCGCACTGCAGCAGATGGCTCAGGAAATCAGCTCGGCTGCCAACGGGCAAACCGGACTGAGTAATGTATATTCCACTTTCCGGGCCAATGTCCCGCAATATTTCATTAACCTGAACCGGACCAAAGCCAAGCAGATGGACGTCCCCCTGACCAATATCTTTGACACGCTGCAGGCTTACCTGGGATCCAAGTATGTAAATGATTTTAGTAAATTCGGCCGCAATTACCAGGTCAACATCCAGGCCGAAGCTCGGGCCAGGGCCTATATTGAAGATATTACCAGTCTGGAGGTAAAAAATCGAAAAGGGGAGATGCTGCCCCTGGGTACCTTAATCAAGCTGGAAAAGATATTCGGACCGCAGAACATAACCCGCTACAATATGTATCCTGCCGCCGCCGTAAGCGGAAGCCCCGCCCCCGGCTACAGTTCGGGACAGGCCATGCAGCTTATGGAATCGCTCTGCGCCAGCAAACTGCCTTCCGGAATGGGCTTTGAATGGACCGCGATGTCCTTTCAGGAAAAGCTGACCGGCGGCAGCATGTTCCTCATATTCGGATTGGCCGTGATACTCGTCTATCTCGTTCTCTGCGCCCAGTACGAAAGCTGGGGCGTATCCCTGGGCGTTATCCTGGCCGTGCCTCTTGCCCTTCTGGGGACGGTCGTCGCCCTGTTTATCCGCCACATGGAGGTAAATATATACACCCAGATCGGGATAGTGCTTCTCATCGCCCTGGCCTGCAAAAACGCCATTCTGATTATTGAATTCGCCAGGGATGCCCACGCCGAGGGCAAAAGCGTTTTGGATTCGGCCCTGGAATCAGCCAAATTGCGTTTCCGGCCCATACTCATGACCTCGCTTGCTTTTATTCTGGGCGTTTTTCCGCTGGTCGTCGCTTCCGGAGCCGGGGCCATAAGCCGTCAGGACCTGGGAACGGCGGTCTTCGGCGGCATGATCGCGGCAACACTTCTAAGCATGATATTCGTGCCCTGCCTGTATATGATAATCCAAAGCATCAGCGAACGGATCAAGGGAGGAAAGCAGAAAAAAAATGCGGGATAAAAACACATCGGAGGTTTAGGTTGGCCGCAAAAACGGTCCCTTTTTCACATGCAAATATTATCCCGACCATGCTTGCATGTGCTGTTATACTGTTTTGCGTTTTCGGGACCAAATCAGCCGCGGCGGAAAAAGTAACCCTGCAGCTGGCCTGGAAACACCAGTTTCAATTCGCCGGATATTACACGGCCCTGCACCGCGGCTATTACAAAGAAGAGGGCCTGGATGTAACCATTGCCGAGGGCGGCGAGGACCGCTTCGCCCGGGAACAGGTCCTGAACGGAAACGCGCAGTACGGTGTGGCCGGGGCCGAACTTATCCTGCACCGCGCGGACGGCGAGCCGTTTGTCGTCCTGGCTCCCATATTCCAGCATTCACCTTCCAGTCTGCTTCTCCGAAAGGATTCAGGGATAAATACCCTTCAAGGGCTTATCGGCAAAAAAGTCATGCTTCTGCCCGGAAAAAAGGACGCGGATATCCTTGCCGCCTTCGTAAACGAAGGCATTCCTCTGGATACGATAAAGCGCGTGGATCAGAGCTACAATTTAAATGATCTTATCCAGGGGCGAACAGCGGCCGTAAGCGCGTACAGCACGAACGAGCCCTGGATCCTCAAGAAACGAGGCGTACAGCCCAAGATCATCTCCCCCCGCACTTACGGCGTGGATTTTTATGCCGACTGCCTGTTCAGCACGGAAAAAGAAATCGCCGAGCATCCGGAGCGGGTCAAGAAATTCCTCAAGGCTTCCATTCGCGGCTGGGAATACGCCATGTCCCACATTGATGAAAGCATAGAACTGATTCTGCGCGAATACAATCCGAACAAAAGCCTGGCTCATCTTAAATTCGAAGCCGAAGCCACAAAAAAGCTGATGCTGCCCGATCTGATTCAGATTGGACACATGAACGCCGGGCGGTGGCGGCACATCGTCAGAACCTACTCAAAACTGGGCATGCTGGAAGCGGATTTCTCCCTGGACGGCTTCCTGTACGAACCGGATCCACATTACGATTACACCGTTTTAATGTGGACGATCGCCCTGGCCCTTTTAATCACTGCGGTAGCCGTGATGATAGCTTCAGTGCTGTATTCCATGAACAAAAAACTGTCCCGGGAAATACAAATACGCGAGCGGGCCGAAAAAAAACACAAGGAAAGCGAAGAGAGACTGCGGACATTGATAAACGCCACTCCGGACATTATATGTTTCAAGGACGGCAAGGGCCGCTGGCTGGAAGCCAACCAGGCCGATCTGCGACTTTTCGGACTGAGTGAAGTCGATTACAAATATAAAACGGACAGCGAACTGGCCGAATACACATTGCCTTTATACAAAGAGGCCTTTCTCACGTGTGAAAAATCGGACGAAAATACCTGGCAAGCCGGAAAGACACATCGCGGGGAAGAGATCGTTCCGACCCCAAACGGAGAACACAAGGTGTTCGACGTAATTAAGATTCCTCTGTTCAAACCGGATGGAACCCGCAGGGCGCTTGTGGTCCTGGGCCGGGATATAACCGACTTTAAGAATTCGGAAAAAGAAAAAATGAAAATGCGGGATCAAATCCTGCAGACCCAGAAAATGGAGTCCATCGGACGCCTGGCCGGTGGAGTGGCCCACGATCTGAACAACATGCTCTCCGCAATCCTGGGCTACGGCGAAATACTGATTTCCGATCCGCAGATAGCCGAAAAACATCGGGAAAAAATCGAATTGATGCACCGGGCCGGGGTGCACAGCCGGGATCTCGTCAGACAGCTTCTGGCCTTCAGCCGCAAACAGACTTTATACATGCAGACTCTGGACCTGAACAGCGTCCTAAACGATTTTGAAAAATTCCTGGGCAAAACCATCCGGGAAGATATTGACATTCGCGTCAACCTTGACCGTGAACCGCCCATAATTGAAGCCGATCGAACCCAACTGGAGCAGACAGTGCTCAATCTGACGCTAAACGCCCAGGATGCCATGCCCGAAGGAGGTGTGCTGCAAATCGAAACCGGAACAAAATTTCTCTCCGAAGATGAGCTGAGACACTATCCGGACTGCAATCCCGGACGTTACGCACTGCTCAGGGTAAGCGACACCGGCTCAGGCATGACCCCGGAAACACGGGAAAACATCTTCGAACCCTTTTTCACCACCAAGGAATCCGGGGCCGGCAGCGGACTCGGCCTGGCCACGGTATACGGCATAATAAAACAACATCGCGGCATAATTCAGGTTTACAGCGAAAAAGGCCAGGGAAGCACTTTCAAAATATATTTCCCTCTGGCCGAACATGCCCGGGAAGATATCCCCGCCTCGAAACCGGAAAAAGAAACGGGCACAAATTACGGCCGGGAAACCATTATGCTCGTCGAGGATGATGAAATGGTCCGGGAACTTACCGAAGCTATACTTGAGGAACAGGGTTACAATGTCCTGGTCGCCGCCGATGGAAAGACCTGCCTGGAGACAGTTAAAAAATATCCCGAAAAAATTCATCTTCTTTTGACCGACGTCATCATGCCCGGCCTTAACGGCAAGCAGCTTCGGGACAAGGTCATAGCAATATTACCGGAAATAAAAGTAATATATGTATCCGGCTATGCTGAAAACATTGTTGACAGCTACGGCATAGCCGAGGACAACGCTTTGTTTATCCAGAAACCGTATTCAGTCGAATTGCTTCGAACCAAGGTCCGGGAGGTTCTGGATGCTCAGGCTGGCTAGTTCTTATCCGGAAATTCAAAAATTTTCGGATTTAGAAATATCAGGTTTCCAATTCGGAAATGATTTTATTTCCGTGTTGGGATTTTCTTTCTTCGGGATCGAAATCGCTATCGGGATCGATATCGAATCCATAAGCTGAGGATTCATCCCGCACCAAATGACATATTTTTCCGAT
>JBNJHA010000039.1:0-21064 GCA_051748085.1 Thermodesulfobacteriota bacterium | reverse complement strand
GTTTACAAGGGCAAATAAAATCCGGTAATCTGATAAACAGACATAGAATAAGTTTCATTAAAATATCAGGAGTATTGCATGGACCAGATACAATGGACGGATTTTGAAAAGATCGACTTGCGGGTGGGGACTATTGTCCAGGCAAGGGAGTTTCCTGAAGCCAGGAAGCCCGCGTACAAGCTCAAGGTGGATTTCGGGGAGGAAATAGGAATAAAGAATTCCAGCGCCCGGATAACCGATCTTTATGACAGGGAAAGTCTGGTCGGAAAACGGGTGATCGGGGTGGTCAACTTCCCACCCCGGCAGATCGGACCGTTTATGTCCGAGTGTCTGGTAACCGGATTTGATCGCGGGGACGGGGCCATTGTCCTGGCCGTACCGGACGCAGAAGTCCCTAACGGGAGCCGTCTTTGCTGATGAAAGCGGTTTTTTAAGTACTTATTGACGGGCGAGTGCGTTTTCCTTACAAATTAGTAAGGAAAAAAGGAGGTGTGAAATGCAGGCTACATTAACCAGCAAGGGGCAAGTCACTTTGCCTAAGAAGATACGGGAAAAGTTGGGGCTTTCAGCCGGGGATCAAATTGAGTTTTTTCTTGAAGATGACCAAAATGTACGCCTCGTATTAAAACATGTTCCCATAAACCAACTAAGAGGAATGCTTCCCAAGCCGGCTAAGCCTGTATCTCTGGAAGAGATGGATAAGGCGATTAGGGATGGAGCAGATAGACAATGATTGGTTTGGACACAAATGTTCTTGTGCGTTATATAACTCAGGATCATCCAGAGCAGTCCGAACGCGCCGATGATCTGCTTGAATCCAAGTGCACGAAGGAATCTCCGGGGTTGTTGGCTTTGGTTGTCCTGTGTGAATTGGTCTGGGTGCTCAGAGGTGCCTACGGATATAAGAAATCAGCGATAATCAAGGTCATAGAGCAAATTCTTGTTTGCCGGGAACTGATGGTGGAAAATTATCGTGTGGCCTTTTCGGCTCTTGCCGCTTACAAAAAGGGGTCGGCTGATTTTGCGGATTATGTGATTGCCTTTACCAACAAGGATGCCGGATGTGAGGCAACCTTTAGTTTTGATCAAAAGTTGGCCAAATTACCTTTTGTGAAAAGGCCTTGATTTGACACAACCGTACCGGCGTTTCCGCGATCTTAAAAAACAGGCCCCCGGACTACCTGCCTTCCACTTCCTTCAACTCCAGGCTTCTGTCCCGGCCGAGGTCGGTTCGGGAAAACCGTTTTCCTTTTTTCGGAAGGACCAGGGTGTAGCGGTTGATTACATCTATTGCGCATTCTGCGCTTTCAACCTCAAACCCCAAGACATGCCCGCCTGTTTCCCTGTCCCGGCTTATAAAGTGCAGATGATATCCGGGGACATTTATGCCCTTGACATAGGGCGGACACCTGAATCCGACGATGGTCCCGGAAATGTCCCGCATACTGAATTCCGGCTGGTTTTTGGTCACTGCCTTAAGCGGCGGGTAGGGCTTTTCTTGTCCGGGCACGCTTCTGGTCTTCATGCTCCGGAATTTTCCCGTAATTTTTATGGCGTAAAACAGGTTCTGGTTGGGAAGGCTGGAATCGATAAGCTCTTTTAGTGCATTATAATCCGCGCCCTGGTTTACGGTTAACGTATGGTCCGGGACGAATTCGCATACCGTGGCAAACGGGGTTTTAAGGGCCAAATCCGGCCTGTACACCTTTCCGTCCGCCTTTATCTGGTAGATATTCCCGTTTACGAGAACCATTTCCCCGTCAAGGCCCTGGAAAGTGCCGATGCCGAAGTCACCGTGCCGCAGCAGTTCCCGACAGGACATGTCCCCGTCGTAGACTCCGGCCAGAAGCGCATCAATGGTCGAGGTCTGGAAAGCAGTGTCTTTGGGTGGTCCTGCACAACCTGAAATGAAAAGCACCAGAAGGGCGATAAGAAAGAGTCTTTTTTTCAGCATGATTCAAATGGTCCGGGTTATACCAATTGCATTTTTAATTGATCAAGAGGTAGATGGTCTTTTATAGTCTCATTATGACATTTATTATGACATTTACAAAAATATAACGTAAGCCAAAAAACGTAAATTTTTATCGCGTTTTTTATTGAGAAAGCTTAACTCCGGATATGGACTTTTTGAGGTGCCTCAGAGTATTGCGATTTCCGTTCATCAACCTGAATATTAACTCCCCGTTCGCCCTTCGACAAGCTCCCTTCGACAGGCTCCCTTCGACAGGCTCAGGGCGAACGGGGAGTTTAGGCTCAGGGAGCCTGTCAAGCCGTAGAATAAATCTGGGAATGGCTGAAACAAAAGTGGTTATCAACTCGAGCCTATGATTGTTACGAACATATTGTCGAGGCATGCTGTGACGCTTGGAATAAACTTGTAGCAATTCCCGGAATTGTTACGAGCATATGCCGCCGGGATTGGGCCTCCCTAGACAGGATCACAACTTACAAACCCTTCAGCCAATCCGGTACTCTGGTCGGCCTGGCGTTGCTGTTTACACAGGCGTGTTCCGTGCTTCCCCTGGCAAATACCTTGCTTTTTTCAATGTCTGTAATTTCATAAACAAACGTGAATGAGGCCCGTTTCCATGTCTTGATTCCCGCCCGGATATACAACTCCTGATCAAAACGGGCCGGGGCCTGGTACTGACATTGCGCGTTGCGGACGGGCAGAAATATTCCCCGTGCTTCGATTTCGCGGTAGGTGAGTCCCTGTTCCCGGATATAGGTATTCCGGCCTATCTCGAACCAATTCAGATAATTGGCGTAGTAAACCACGCCCATGGAATCGGTCTCGCCGTAAAAGACACGGTGCGGGTGCCAAATGCAGGGTGCGGGGAAGTCCTGCGCGGGTGAAACCATTAAAAGTCTCCGTTTAAAGCTGTCTTAAGTATGTCTGTTCCCTGCGTTAATTTTATTTGCGTGGAGCGGGCGGTTTTTTCGCTGAATTCTTTTGGTCCCCGGCGCGATTTTACAGAGGAATGGATCATGAACGGTACCGGGTCCGTGCTGTGGGTGCGGATTTTTATCGGGGTCAGATGGTCGCAGCAGACAATGGCCGTAAAATTTTGCCCGGCCAGACCGTTGAGCATTGGGGAGAGGATAAGCTGATCGAAATTTTCGATGGCCCGGATTTTTTCCTGCGCATCGCCCATGTGGCCGCATTCGTCCGGTCCTTCCAAATGGACGAATACAAAATTTCCTTCACGCAGAAAATTCAGGGCCGCTTCCACTTTACCCTGGTAATTGGTATCCACGAGTCCGGTTACTCCGGGTATTTCCGGGGCGTGCATTCCTGCCGCCCGGCCCAGGCCCCGGACCAGGTCCACGGCGGAGATCACCGCTCCGCTGAGTCCCCGCGTTTGGGAGAAATTCGGGAGAGCTAGAGATGTGCCCTGTCCCCAGGGCCAGATTGCGTTGGCCGAAGTGGGATTTTCCTTGCCGGCGAGGATTTCCCGGGCATTGTTCCAAAATTCGTAGAGCGGCGGGTAAGTGGAATAGGCCTTCATGTCCGAGGCGATATCCTTGTCCAGTATGTCGTGCGGCGGCCGGATGGAGATGTCGGCTGCCGGTGTTTGGGCACCGTTTTTGTGAATCAGAAGATGCCTGTATTGAACCCCGGTAACCGGAACCAAACCTTGCGGGGCGATATCTTTGAATTGCCGGATAAGTTTTCGGGCCGGCTCGGTATCCACATGCCCTCCACTGTAGTCGCGCATTATGGTCCGCTCGCCCCCTTCTTCCAGGGTGACCAGGTTCATGCGCCAGATAAGATCGTCCGGATCGGTCTCCATGCCCTGGGCCGCTGCTTCTATGGGACCGCGTCCGGTGTGGTAGACAACCGGGTCGTAGCCCATAAGGGCCATATTGGCGATGTCCGAACCCGGTTCCATGCCTTCGGGAATGGTTTGGCATTGCCCGACAAGGGAGTTTTGGGCGAGTTTGTCCATGTTCGGAGTATGGCCGGCCTCCAGGGGAGTGCGTCCTCCGAGTATGTCCAGTGGCCAGTCTCCCATGCCGTCGGCTACCAGGTAGAGGTATTTCATTTGACTATCCTGTAATGTACGGTTGGCGCGTTTATGAAGGCAAAAGACGAAATTTCCTTTAAAGCCCGGGACACATCGCGCATAAGGGCCTGATGGGTGAAAAAGACCACCGGCACGGATTTGTCTTTTGTATCCTGTCTTTGTACGGCCTGAGCGATGCTGATATTGTTCTCTCCGAGAACTCCGGAAAGCGCGGAAAGCACTCCGGGGCGATCCTGGACCGTGAACCGAAAATAGTGCCCGCAGACGGTAAGTTCCGGATCAAGCACGTCGGCTTCGGGCAGGGGATTTTCCAGAAATCCGGTATTGTTGGGTTGGCGATCGTCTCTGGCCAGGGCCAAAATGTCAGCCAGGACCGCGCTTCCGGTGGGCAGATCGCCGGCGCCCTGGCCGTAAAGCATGATCGGGCCCACTGCGTTGCCGTTCAGAAGAATGGAGTTGAACGGGCCGTCCACCTTAGCCAGAATATGGTTTTCCGGCAAAAACACCGGATGCACACCTGCCTGCAATTTTCCGGACTTTTCCTTGACCTGGGCGATGAGTTTGAGGATGTACCCGAATTCCTTGGCCAGTTCGATGTCTTCGGGGTTGACATCGGAAATGCCCTGAATGGGCAGGGACTTGAACGGATAATTCTGGCCATGGGCCAGGCGAATGAGAATGGCCAGCTTATGCCCGGCGTCCAGTCCTTCAATGTCCAGGGTGGGATCGGCCTCGGCGTAGCCTTTTTCCCGGGCCATATTCAGCGCGGAGGCGAAATCCATTCCGCTGGAGGTCATTTCGCTTAAAATATAATTGGCCGTGCCGTTCAGGATTCCGGTCAGACTTTTGATTCTGTTGCCGGCTAAGCTGTCCCTGAGGGTCTGGACAATGGGTATCCCTCCGGCCACGCTGGCTTCATAATACAGGGCGCGGTTTTTTCTTTCCGCCAGGTCGAAAAGTTCGGAACCGTTTTCGGCCAAAAGGGCTTTGTTCGCGGTGACCACGTGTTTTCCAGCTTCAAGGGCGCGCAGGATAAGATCACGGGCAGCCTGCATGCCGCCCATGAGCTCAACCACTATATCTATTTCCGGATCCTGCAGGATATCTTCGGCGTTCATGGTCAATCGAGCCTCCGGTCCGGGCAGAAAAGAACGGACTTTGTTGATGTCCTTGACCAATACATGCTTGATAACCAGTTTCTTGCCGATGCGCCTGGATATCCACTTGCTGTTTTCTTCAATGATTCTGGCCAGGCCCGTACCCACGGTCCCGAATCCGGCCAGACCCAGGGTGATAGTCTTTTTTTCCAAGGTTATTCTCCGATGACTTTTTTAATGCCGCGCAGAGCCTGGTTGATGCGATGGCGGTTTTCCACAAGAGCGAACCGGACATGATCGTCCCCGTACTGCCCGAAACCCAGACCCGGAGCGACCGCAACCTTGGCTTCTCTTAAAAGCAGCTTGGAAAATTCAACTGACCCCATGCTTCTATATTCTTCAGGTATTTTTGCCCAATGAAACATGGTCGCCTTGGGAGGTTCGGTTTTCCAGCCTATCCGGTTCAATCCCTCGGCCAGGGCATCCCGGCGGTTTTTGTATTCATTGACGATTTCACCCACGCATTCCTGTGGTCCGTTCAGGGCGACAATCGAAGCGATCTGGATGGGCTGGAATATGCCGTAGTCCAGGTAGCTCTTGATCCGGGTCAGGGCCTGGACCATGTCCTGATTCCCGCAGCAGAATCCCATCCGCCAGCCGGCCATGGAGTAGCTCTTGGACATGGAAAAGAATTCCACACCGACATCCTTGGCTCCCTTGGCCTGGAGAAAGCTCGGCGCCTGGTATTCGTCAAAACACAGATCGGCATAGGCCAAATCGTGTATGACATAAATGCCGTGTTCCTTGGCGAAATCGACGATCTTCTGGAAAAAGGCGGGGTCCACGGTGACCGTGGTCGGGTTGTGCGGATAACAGATGATAAGTACCTTGGGCATGGGCCATGTTTGCCGGGTGGCTGTCAGCAGGTCCTCAAAAAAATCCCGGTCCTGGCCTATTGGTATCCGCCGGACATCGGCCCCGGCGATAATTGCCGAGTAAGGATGTATGGGGTAGGTCGGGTCCTGGGCGAAAACCACGTCCCCGGGACTGAGCATGGCCATGGCCAGATGGGAAAGTCCTTCCTTGGCCCCCATGGTGGCCACGGCCTCGCTATCCGGGTCCAGATAGACCTGATAGCGGCGGGCGTACCAGTCGCATATCGCTTTGCGCAGATTAGGAATGCCCCGGGAGGCGGAATAACGGTGATTGACATGCTTGTTGGCCGCTTCAGTCAGTTTGTCAACAATATGCTGGGGGGTGCCCAGGTCCGGATTGCCCATCCCAAGATCGACAATGTCTTCACCCTGGCGGCGCATTTTCATTTTGAGATCGTTGACCACGGCAAATACATACGGGGGAAGGCGGTGCATGCGCGGAAATTGATGCATGTTGTTCTCCTTGGATTAATCCGCCCCGGCGGCGAATCGGGCACGGGGACGATGATAAGGATTGTTCGACGATTAAAAACAGCTAAATCACTACAAAGACAAACTGTATATTGTCAAATGCGTATTGGCCGAAATCGGAGGAACAGGCAGACGCGGCGCGGAGAATCTGGGAATTTTCCGGATGCAATCTGTTGCGCGTATTGAATTTATTGCCCGGCCGGGGCTTGACTCCCGTCCTGGCTTGCATTAAATTATTTATTTTTGCGGAGAGGTGGCCGAGCTGGCTGAAGGCGCTCGCCTGCTAAGCGAGTAACGGGGTAACACTCGTTCGAGGGTTCAAATCCCTCCCTCTCCGCCATTTTTTCAGGAGGGGTGGCCGAGATGGTCGATGGCGGCGGTCTTGAAAACCGTTGACCCGCGAGGGTCCGGGAGTTCGAATCTCTCCCCCTCCGCCATATTGATCAAAGTTATTGCCCGTCCTTCCGGATGGGTTTTTTTGTTTCTTCCCTCCCGATTTTTCCAATCCAAAAACAGCTTGAAAGGGTGTTCGAATATGCGGAATTCAAAAAAAATGCTTGATTTTGACCGGGAACATATCTGGCATCCGTATACATCAATGCTTGACCCCCTGCAGGTTTATCCGGTCAGCGGCGCGAGCGGCACGCGCATCAATCTCGCAGACGGACGCAGTTTGATTGACGGGATGGCTTCGTGGTGGTGCATGATCCACGGCTACAACAATCCGGTTTTGAATCAGGCCCTGCAGGAGCAGTCAAGGGAAATGAGTCATGTCATGTTCGGAGGGCTTACGCACGAACCCGCGGTTGATCTGGCCCGCATCCTGGTAGATTTGACTCCGCGGGGTTTAAACCGGGTATTTCTGGCTGATTCCGGTTCGGTGTCCGTGGAAGTAGCCCTGAAAATGGCTTTGCAATACTGGCAGGGGAAAGGAGCCGGCCGGCGAAATAAATTCGTAGCCCTGAAAAAGGGGTATCACGGCGATACCTTCGGCGCGATGTCGGTGTGTGATCCGGTTACCGGAATGCACGCGGCCTTTAATGGCTTTCTTGCTGAAAATTATTTTGTTTCGGAACCGCAATGCGTTTTTGCGGACCCATGTATGGAAAAGGACTCAGCCGAGCTGGAGAATATTTTAAAACGTTTCGGGGATTCAATAGCGGCGGTCATTTTGGAACCCATAGTTCAGGGAGCGGGCGGAATGCGTTTTTATTCCCCGCAATATCTGGCGCGGGTCAGGCAATTGTGTTTTGAATATAATGTCTTGCTGATTGCGGACGAAATTGCCACCGGCTTTGGCCGCAGCGGTCGTTTTTTTGCCTGCGAACACGCCGGGATATCCCCGGATATAATGTGTCTGGGCAAGGCATTGACCGGGGGATACATGACCCTGGCCGCCACGCTGTGCACGGACGACGTGGCCGAGACCATTTCCGGCGGCGGCCCCGGAGTTTTCATGCACGGTCCGACTTTCATGGGCAATCCCCTGGCCTGCAAAGTGGCTGCCGTGAGCATCGATCTCCTGTTGCGTTCTTCCTGGGCCGGCAAAGTTGCCTCGATTGAGAAGATAATGAATGAAAAACTCGCGGCTTGTTCCAGTTTGTCCGGTGTAAAAGATGTTCGGGTTCTAGGGGCCATTGGAGTCGTGGAGATGGAAAAGGAAGTGGATGTTCCCAGGGCGCAGGAAATTTTTGTTCAGCGCGGCGTCTGGATCCGGCCGTTTAAAAATCTTATTTATATCATGCCTCCATATATAATTGCACCCGATGACCTGGAACTCCTGTGCACGGCCATTTATGACGCTGTCCGGGAGTTGGGCTGATATTTGGAATCGCCGGAGGTAGGTTCATGCGCGTTGATCGTCAGAAACGTCTTTTTGTTGCCGGCACGGACACGGGGGTTGGCAAAACCCTGGTGGCCGGAATGCTGGCCGTGGTAATGAAAGCCGCGTATTGGAAACCGGTTCAGACCGGGAGCCGCGAAGAGTCCGATGCTTCCTGGGTAGATCGGGTTTGCGGAGTCCCGCGGCAAAGGATTTATCCGGAAGCGTATTCATTTTCCGAACCGGTTTCTCCGCACTTGGCCGCGAGGCTGGAAGGACGAACCATAGATTTATCCGCTATAGCCTGGCCCGAAAGTGATGGAATGATGATTGCCGAGGGCGCCGGCGGAATAATGGTTCCCTTGAATGAAAAGGAATTCATACTCGATCTGATCATCCGCCTGGCCGCGCCGGTCCTGGTGGTGGCCCGCTCTGGACTGGGAACTATAAATCATACCCTGCTCACCGTTGACCGCTTGCGTTATTCCGGAGCTGAGGTGCGGGGCGTGGTGTTGAACGGAGAGCCCAACCCCGAGAACAGGAAGGCGATTCAGACATTGGGCAGGGTTGAGGTGGTCGCTGAAATCGGCAATATTTCCCATTTATCGCCGGGAACACTCGGGTCGGAGGCGGAAAGGCATTTTTCCGATGTGGTTTTTTGATAGAGTAACAGTTATTGAAAAACAAGAAGTTTTGAACCGCCAGGATGTTCTTATCCGGAAATTAAAATTTTTTCGGATTTAGAAATATCAGGTTTCCAATTCGGAAATGAGCGGTTTAAAAAACCATATTTGAAGACTGGCATTGTGCGTTTTAAGGGTATAAAAAATAGTTAAGTATTTTTTTTTCAATAATTTGAGTGGTTGCGGAATGGAAGAAAAAAACAGCAGTTCCTTTTGGCTTGAACTCGCCCGGCGGGTTGCCGCTGAAGGCGAAGCCGGGGAAGAGATTGTCGATGTCCTTGTCAATCATCCGCAGAATCGAGTTATGCAGATCCTCCCGGGCACGGATTTTTTGCGTCGCAGATTTTTCGGTTCCCGGATAAGGCTTTGTTCCATCTTGAATGCCCGCTCCGGGACATGCAGCGAGGATTGTGCCTTTTGCGCCCAATCTACCCGCAGTCGGGCGGAGATAAATAAGTATTCCCTGCTTTCAACCGGGGAGATGATTGAACCGGGAAAGGCCTGTGCCGGGGCGGGAATTGATCGCTATTCCCTGGTTACTTCCGGACGGGGCATGGGCGGGTCCGAGATGCAGCCCCTGTTGCCGGTTTTCCGGGAGTTAAGGTCTGAGATAAAGCTCTGTGCCTCCCTGGGGATTGCAAGCCGGGACGATTTATCCTTCATGAAAAGCGCCGGACTTTCCCGTTATCATCATAATCTGGAAACCTCCCCTGATTTTTTCGGGCGAGTATGCTCGACACACGGTTTTGAAGAACGGGTAGAGACTGTTCGCGCCGCCAAGCGGGCCGGGTTGTCCGTTTGCAGCGGCGGAGTCTTCGGCATCGGGGAAAGTGATCAGGATGTGGCCCTGTTGGGCATGGTTCTCCGTGATCTGGACGTGGACGCGGTTCCGGTAAATTTTCTTGTTCCGGTTCCCGGTACTCCGCTTAGCGATATCTGCCCCCCATCCGCTCTGCGCTGCCTGAAAATAATAGCCTTGCTCCGTTTTATCCTCCCGGACAAGGAAATAATTGTCTGCGGCGGACGCATGGAGAATCTGGGCGAACTGCACCCATTTATATTTCAGGCCGGGGCAAGCGGGCTTATGACCGGCAATTACCTTACCGTACGCGGCCGCACAGCCGCCCGGGACATATCCATGATCCGCAGTCTCGGTCTTTCCTGCGCCTGATTTCCGGCTCAGTCATTCCTGTCCGGCATCCGTCCTCCCTAACGCAATTTTTTTCTCGCGGTTTCCGGATGGGCCAGAAGGGCGATAAGGGACAGAAGCGCCGCGCCCATCATAAGAAAAGCAATGGACAGGTCGTCATGTGTGCGCTCAATGAGATATGCGGCCATCATGGGCGTGGTTCCTCCAAAAATGGCAAAGCAGATATTAAAGGCAAAGGACATGGCGCTGCATCTTAAATGCGAGGGAAAAGCCTCGACCATCGTTATCGGATTTGTCCCGGCAAAGGCGGCGATGAACACGGCGAATCCCAGCTGACCGCTGAGTATGATCATTACGTGATGATGGTGCATCATCCAGAACATGGGATAACTCAATAAGAGCAAACCAAGGGATGCGCTTATGAGCACCGGTTTACGTCCGAATTTATCCGAGAGCTTGGCCATTAACGGCAACAGGCACATGAGAACGACCATGCTGATGGTATTTATATCCAGGGCTTCGGAGGCCGGTATCTTGACAATGTCGATCAAGAAAGTGGTTATGTATAAAAAAACCAGATAGTAACCTACGGAATAGGCCAGGACGATCCCGATCACCCGAAGCATGGCCGCTTTTTGGGTGCGCAGGGCCTCCAGTATAGGAGCGCCTTCAAATTCTTTTTTATCTTCGTAATCCATGGAAACTTCCGGAACTTTCTTGCTCAGATACATGGCCACCCCGCCGACTATTATGGACAGCATAAAGGCCAGGCGCCAGCCCCAGGCGTGCAGGGCCGGATCACTCATTATCGTGCTGAAGAAAGCCCCCACTGCCGATCCCAAAAGGGCTCCGGCTACAGCTCCGACACTGCTCCAGCTGGCCATGAATCCCCGGGCATCTTTTTTGGCGTGCTCGGCCAGGAAAATTATGGATGTTGTGTATTCGCCGCCAACTGAAAGTCCCTGGACTATGCGCATGATGATAAGCAGAACCGCCGCCCATATCCCTATCTGTGAATAGGTGGGCAAAACGCCGATAAGGAAGCTGGGTACAGCCATGAGAATTCCGGAGAGGATCATCACGAATTTTCGCCCGACACGGTCCCCCAGATGCCCGAAAAGTATGCCCCCGAGCGGACGAACCAGAAAACCGGCGGCAAACGCGCCGAATGTAGCAATAAGTGAGGTTGTCGGGTTGTCGGAGGGAAAAAATTGCTGGGAGATTATGGGGGCAAAGTATCCGTACACGGCGAAATCATACCATTCCATTATGTTTCCTGATAAACCTCCTAAGATAACCGCGCGACTGGCGCCGTTTTCTTTGGCAGACATGCATCCTCCTTTTCAGGTTTGGCAGCAATCCGAAATGGATAGCCGTGCGCGTAAAATATACTTAAATTGCAAAATATTAGCACCGACTACTAGTTGATTCTGAAATGGCTAATATATTTTTTGTGAATGTGCAAATTGAAACAAGAGTGGCATGGGCTGGTTGTGGATTAGAAGGGTTGATGTCGTGTAATTGTATGCTAATTTTATTTATATAAACAGCTCCACGACCCGGGGTTTCCCCTTTTTGGAGTACATAAGAAAATCGGGCGGTCTGTCGCAAATGTACGCAAAAATATTCTTCAGTATCCTGCATTTGTAATGGTTGTTTTTGCGACTAAACTCAGTTGGTTCTCATCCGGAAATTAGAAAATTTCCGGATGGAAAAGGGTTATCCCTGTTCTTCTACTTTGCGCTTGCGGGCCTGCTGAGTGTGTCTTAACTGGCTGCTGAGTTCCGCTTTGCGCATACGCAGGGAGGCCGGAGTTACCTCCAGGAGTTCGTCCTCGCGGATAAAACTGATGGCCAATTCCAGAGCCAGGGGCTTTACCGGGGTAAGGACTACATTTTCGTCTTTACCGGAAGCGCGCATGTTGGACAGCTTTTTTTCCTTGCATGGATTGACGTCAATGTCCTGACACCGATTATGTTCTCCAATGATCATGCCCTCATATACGGGGTCATTGGGCTGGATAAAGAGATGGCCGCGGGGTTCGAGGTTGAACAAGGCATAGGGGACGGCCGTTCCGGAGCGGTCGGATACAATGGAGCCGGTAAAGCGACTGGGAAATTCTCCCCGAAACGGTCCATATCCGTCAAACCGGGAATGCATAAGCCCCGAACCGCGGGTGTCGGTCAAGAATTCGTCCCGGTAGCCGATAAGTCCGCGGGCGGGAATGGAGAATTCGATGCGCACCCGCCCCAGACCGTTATTGACCAGGTTGGTCATCTTGCCTTTGCGCAGGGACAGTTTTTCAGTGACCACGCCCATAAATTGTTCCTCGCAATCGACCAGTAATCTTTCCATGGGTTCTGTTTGTTGTCCGTTTTCGTATCTATAGATGACTTCCGGACGCCCCACACTGAATTCATAGCCTTCGCGACGCATGGTCTCGATCAGGATGGACAGCTGAAATTCGCCCCGGCCCTTGACTAGCAAAGTGTCTCTTGTTTCAGTGTCTTCGATGGCGATAGCTACATTGCCCAGGACTTCCTTTTCCAGACGTTCCCGGATGCGGCTGAATTGAACGTATTTACCTTCCCGGCCGCCCAGCGGAGAGTCGTTAACCGCGAATTTCATGGCCACTGTGGGCCGGTCCACGGTGATCCGGGGCAGGGGCAGAGGGTTGTTCTGCTCGCATATCGTGTCCCCGATGCGGATCGTGTCCAGGCCGGCCACAACCGCGATGTCTCCGGCCTCAACTGCATCCACATCACGGAGTTTCATGCCTTCGTAAATTTGCAGTCTGGATATCTTTAACGGCTTTTCTTTTTCATTTTCACCAACACAGATCAGATTGTTTTTTAGTCTTATCGTGCCGTTTTTAACTTTGCCCACGGCCAGACGTCCGACAAATTCGGAATATCCGAGGTCGGAAACCAGCATCTGCAGGGAGGCCTCCGGGATATGCCTGGGTCCGGGAATTTCTTCCAGAACGGCGTCAAACAAAGGATGCAGATTTTCTCCGGGCTGATCCAGTGAAAAGGAGGCAATGCCATCGCGGCCCACGGCATACAAAAGTTTGAACTCCAGTTGTTCTTCGGAGGCGTCCAGTTCGATCAAAAGATCGTAGATTTCGTCCAGAACTTCGGCCGGCCTTGCGTCCTGACGGTCGATTTTGTTCATGACCACGATGATCGGCAGGTCAGCTTCCAAAGCTTTGCCGAGGACAAAACGGGTTTGCGGCAGCGGACCTTCCGAAGCGTCAACTAGAAGGATCGCACCGTCAACCATGGACAGAGCCCGTTCCACTTCGCCACCGAAATCGGCATGGCCGGGAGTGTCTATTATGTTTATCCGCGCTCCTTTCCACATAACCGAACAGTTCTTTGCGGCTATGGTTATTCCCCGTTCGCGTTCCAGATCCATGTTGTCCATTAAGCGATCATCCATCTCCTGTCCTTCGCGGAACAGGCCGCTTTGCCGGAACATGGCGTCGACCAGAGTGGTCTTGCCGTGGTCAACATGGGCGATGATGGCTATGTTGCGCAGGTTTTTATTCTGCTTTTTTTCGGGCATTGTTAATTTCTCCAATGTAATATATTATATTTACATACCTTGTATGGTATTCGCCTTGTTCGGAATGAAAAGTAAAAAACAGTGAATCTCGCGGCGGTCGCTCAAAAGACGGGCTGTGCAGTTTGCCGGAAAGGCGAAGTTTCATACTTGAATTGTCGCCCAAGCGCAAGGTTGTGGATTGGGGAGATAAATTTTTACCTTTACGATATGGAATGGACTTATGAAAAAAAATGACCCATTGACCCCGGAAGTAGCGCAGCTCTTGAAGAAAATGGAGCAGGTCTGCCATGATTTGGCCTGGAATAAATATGGCCGGGTAGGCGAACTTTTTGAACTGACAAAGCGGAAAATTTATCCGGAGCAAATTTCCAGATTGGCCGAGTCCTTCGGGATGATGCTGGTCAAAGTCGAGGCCCGGGAATATCATATGGAAGAAGTCCTGATGCAATTGAAGAAGGCCAATAAAGAGCTGGAAGAGTCGCGCAAGAAATTGCGCAACGAAAATGCCGGATTGAAGAAAGGGCTTATGGACCGTTATTCTTCCAAAAAAATAGTGGCGCAAAGTTCGGCAATGCGTGATATTTTGAGCCGGGTGGAACGCGTGGCCGACACGCCGGTGAATGTGCTTATAACCGGAGAAACCGGCACCGGAAAAGAGCTTGTGGCCAAGGCCCTGCATTACAACTCCCTGCGCAAGACAGCCCCTTTCGTGGCCATGAATTGCTCGGCTATACCAGAGACACTTTTTGAAAGCGAGCTTTTCGGTATTGAAAAAGGCGTGGCCACGGGCGTGAACAAACGCAAGGGGATTATGGAACAGGCCAGCGGCGGAACTTTGCTCTTGGATGAGGTCGCGGACATGTCCATGCCCAGTCAGGCGAAGATCTTGCGGGTTCTGGAAGAGCGGGAACTGGTCCGCGTCGGCGGCTCGAAATCTATCCCCGTGGATATCCGGGTGTTGGCCGCAACAAATAAGAACCTGCAGGCCCTGGTCGAAACCGGGGAATTCAGAAAGGACCTTTACTATCGCCTGAACGTGGTTTCCATGTATATCCCCCCCTTGCAGGAACGACCCGAGGATATTCCCCTTCTGATCAAGAAATTTCTGGCCGTGCACTGCCGGAGCATGGGCCGGTCGGTGATGAAGGTCCGTCCGGAGGCGATGGACGCACTCATGAATTATTCCTGGCCCGGTAATGTCCGCGAGCTGGAAAACGAGGTGGAGCGCCTGGTGGCGCTTTCCTATTCCTCGGAGATAAGGTTCGAGGATTTATCGTCCAGGATATCCGGGCATGAAGGCCCGGCCTTTAAATCTGTTGCAGGCGTTTCAGACCAAAAGGAATCAGACGCAGTGCGGCGGGTGGAAGAGAATCTCGGGCTTGAAGGTTTCAGCAATTTGGCCGAGCATGAAAAAAAGCTGATCCAAAGGGCGCTTGAAGTCACTGACGGTAATAAGACCCGCGCGGCCAAAATGCTGGGTGTGAGCCGGGAGGGACTGCGAAAAAAGATGAAAAGGTTTTTCCCGGAGGAATGAATGCTGCGGCGCCAGATTTTCCAACTATACCGGACGGCTTTTAGCAAATTTACGCAAAAAAACAGTAAACTTTTTAATGCAGTGGATTGGTTGCCCACAAGGGCGCAAAGACAGATAAAACCTTTTCGGGTTTGAACCCGGCACTCAAAATATACTGATTTTGAGTGCCGGGCGGCTGGTTTTTCTTCAAGTTTAGAACGTGATTCGTAATTCGGCGTTGATATTGTGCGCCGTTTCCTGATTACCCTCGGCAAACGTGCATTCGTATCCTACTCCTGCCCGAACCGAATCCGAAAAGCGGGTACCTAAAGAGGCGTCAATAACGCCCGCATTGTTTGCTGAATCTCTTCCCGGCGCGTCGAACGAGGGCGATCTGTTCTTGAACCGTGCGCTCAAATCTTCGGATTCCGGCGTAAATTCGTGCAGCCACTTGAATCCAATCTTTGGAGTAAGTATCAGTTTTTTAAAGGAGCAAGTCCGGGATATATCCAGCCCCAAGCCGGACTGCAGAGAACGGGAGTCGCGGGAGTCAATTTCCAGATTCAAAGCCCGCGCCCCGGATTCGGAATAACTCTCTTCATGCATATGAGTGTAATCCAGGTTTAGATTGGGGGTTATAAGCCATTTCCCGGCAACATGATTATAGCCTGCCCGGGCCAGAAGAGAATAGTCAAAAGCATGATGATCGCTGTCCGCTTCGCGTTTGATGAAGTCCAGGGAGCGGTTGGTGTCGAATTGAACTTTGCCCGCTCCCAGAGCTGCGGATATATGCCAGCCTTTCCTTTGTGGTGTTTGACTCCAGAGTGAATACAAATATCCGCGATATGACTTGATCTTCGATAACCCGTCTCCGTCCCTTTCCTCAAGGTGCCGCGCGGTATAAGTTCCGGCCGCCCCGATGCTCACATTCTCCCCCAGTTTGTAATCCATGCCGATTACCAGGCCGGACATGTTTTCCCGTACTCCGGGAATGGAATCTTTTGCATTGGTTCTGGATTTTGCTCCGATGTATGTTCCCCATGAACTCAGACGGGTGGAATTTTTCGTGCGGCGTGATTTTTCTGTATGAAGAAGATTTGCCGACGGTCTTTTCGAGCCGGCAAGGCGGCTTAAATGTCCGTCGATTTGCCGGTTTGTGTGGTGCAGTCCCTGAAGCGCGGAATAGCCGGCCGCGGCGTGCATGCCCGGATACATGTCCAGCATGGAGTCCTGCAGGTGGGATATCTGCATTGTGTCGATCCCGTTCAGGACATCGGCCATGTCCCCGGAAGCCGTGGGTCTAATGCTGTCCAGTGCTTCTGCCATGTCTTTTTGATCCGAATGCTTGACCAGAGATTTATAGCTGTTTCTGGAGATATTCATGTCCAGGTCGCCTCCGTTAAGGGCAAGCCCTGCCTCGAATACGGCCGGAGAGATGATCCTGGCGAATGTCCCGTTTACCTGCGAGGCATTCAGGATTTCATAATCGCTGCCGGGAATATATCCATGCGGAATGAGGATCAGAGCGCCGTCCAGGGAGGCGGTGTCCCCGACAATAAGCCTGTCCGAGCCGGAGTCGTCGAACTCCACCTCCAGTTCACCGTTTTCGTTCTGGGTGTAGTCCCCGTTTATGGTCATTGTGCCGATGGAATTGCCCGGGGCCATGCGGCTGCCCAGGTTTATAACATTCCCGTTGAACTCGCCTGTACCTTGGAGCTGAGAGGCGTTTTGAAACCGGGTTGTCCCGGTGATCTTTCCGTTGTTTATTCCCAAAGCATTTTCGAGGTACAGAGTCGTGGCGTTGCCCGGCTGGTTCAAGGCCTCGAGGGTGCCGTCGGAGCGGTTGATGAATTCGCCGTCTATGAGCGCGACAGCGCAGGCGCTCCCGGCCTCGGCCCGGGAAGTTATGCTCCCGGTGTTTTCCAATGCCGATTTGTACGCCAATACACCGTAGGCGTCCCCGTCAGTTGAATAGACATTGATATCCCCGGAATTGAATACGCTCCCTTTGTATTTGTTTATCCCGTAGGCTTCGCCATCAAACGATGCGGAGGAAATAATCCGGCCCCGGTTTTCAATATGCGATTTTCGGCCGGCTACAATGCCCAGAGAGGCGCCCTCGGCCTCGGCGGAAACCGTCCCGGTGTTAATCACCTCGGACAGATTGGAGCCGAACAGGCCGTAAGCCCATCCGTTATCGGTGTTGGCGGTGGAACTTATAACGCCGGAGTTTTCAAGGATCGCGGTGTCGTCAAAACCGAAGTGCCTGATTCCGTATGCCGTGGCCCGCTCGCTGTCGTAGTTTTCCGCCTCCACGATAATGGTCCCGGTGTTAAGCGCCTTTTTGCCCTGCAGGCAGATGCCGTAGGCGGTTGCCTGGCCGTCGTCGCTTGCGGCACCGGCTTTAATAGTTCCGTGGTTTTCAATGCGGCTGCTGTTTCCGGCCCAGAGATACATGCCGTGTACGTAAGGGTTGCCTCCGGCAACGTCAGCCACGGCTTCTATGGTTGCTTCGTTGCTCATTGATGCGTGATTGCCGCCCCATTCGTACCTGCCTCTGGCCACCGGCTGGTTTCCGGAGTAATCAAGTCCGGCGGTTATGTCCAAGATATTGGTTATACTGAAATCATCACCGGACCAGGGCTCGTAGTGCAGGTAGCTTGCTGCCGTTCCGACAAAGGCGGAGCGGTAGTCGATATACATGTATCCGTCCTCGCCCCAAGTATCGTCCCAGGAGTTGCGCAGTATCCAGACCTGTTTGTCGTCGTCCCAGCCGACCAGGGAGATTTCGTGGTCCATTGAGGAAAAATACTCAATATAGTCATCCGGAGCGCTGCCGTTATATTCGAATACTCCGCCCTTGTATTTGTTGAATTCAATACTATCGGCATCAATCTTGGCATCCAGAGCTCCGAATCGTATGATAGCTTCTTTCATGGTCGCGATATCGTTTACCGGCAGGCGGTGCCAGCCGGCGAATTTGATCCGCGGGGCGTCCCAGTGGTAATCCAGTAGATGGTCTTCGTCTTTGGCATAGGCCATGAAATTCGGGCGGTACGGAAACACGCTTTCCCTCACCGTACCGTAATCAACCAGGGCCTGAAGATGATCATTTTCAAAGCTGCCGCCGCCACCATTTGCTTCCACTGGAAATCCCGCATATTTCGGCCCCAGACTCCAGATGATAAAGGCTTCGGATAAAGAGACCGCATCTTCATCGTACAGGTCCATAGCCCGGTTATAAGTGCTTTCACCCGCAGCCGTGGTCCCGAATGCGTAGCAGGTCCCCCATGGGTTCTGGTTTTTGATCGGACTCAGATAGGAACGGCCGTCAACGTCGCGCAAATCGAATTTTTGCGGCAAATCGTCCGCTGATGCGCCCGGGATAGTGATAAAAAGAAATGCGGCCAGAAATAAAACGCAGCAAGATGTGCTCGAAAAGTTGCAGGACGGGACACTTTTTCCAAGGGCGCGGCAAATTCTGTTTGTTATGCGTATGCGTAAAGCAATGTTCACTTTGAATGGACTCCTGTTTTCTATTCGAGAGGGGTGTTAATGGTGAAAATGACGCAAGTTCACTTCATAAAAAATTTCCGCACGTCCCGAGTGACGGGCACGCCCGGAAATTAAAAAATGTATCTAAAAAGCTTTTTGCAAAAGGTCAATATCTTCTTAGTTAATTTTAGTGTCCCTTTGTTTTGCAACTCAAGAATAATCCAGATCAGCTGCTTAGATTGTTATCCTGAGGCCAAATTATGCTAATTCTTGAATACGGTGTTAATTTGGACAAAACCAGTACTTCATGGATGAGTCTGCTAACAGGTGTTTAACAGTCTTTTTGTGTTGCGGACAAGGCTTGCCTTAGAACGTAATCCGTAATTCGCCGTTCAGGCTGTGCGCGTTTTCCCGGTTGCCTTCCGCGGCCCTGAAGCCGTATCCGACCGCGGCCCGGACCGAATCCGAGAAACGGGCCGCAAGCGATGCCTCAACAACTGCCGCGTTTTCCGGCAAATCCCTGCCCGGGGCGTCGAATTCGGGTGAAGTTCCCCGGAAACGGGCACTCAGGTCCTCCGACTCCGGCAAAAATTCATGCAGCCATTTGATTTTCAGCCTGGGAACAAGCTTTATTTCCTTTAAGGTGCACAACCGGGAGATTTCCAGGCCCAGCCCGGATTGCAAAGAATGCGAGTCGCGGGAGCCCATTTCCAGATCCAGGGAATCTGCCCCGGATTCGGAATAGCTCTCTTCGTGCAGATGGGCGTATTCCAGACCGAGGCCGGGACTGATGGTCCATTTCCCGGCGAGGTGGTCATAATTTGTTTTCGCGGCCAGGGAATATGAATACCCGTGGTGATCGCTGTCCGCCTCGCGGTTCACAAAGTCCAGCGAGCGGGTGGTGTCGAACAGGACCTTGCCCGCGCCCAGGGCAGTGGAAAAACGCCATCCGCCCTGGGCCGGATACTCCTGCCACAGCGAATACAAATGCCCGGAGCAGGACTTGATTTCAGCCGAACCTCCGCCGTCTCTTTCATCCAGGTACTTTTGCGAATAAGCCCCGGCCGCTCCAAGGGTAATATGCTCACCCAATTTGTAATCCAGACCCAGAACCATGCCGGAGCGGTCCTCTTTTACCCCCGGAACGGAGTGTTCGGCATTGGTCCGGGACTTGCCCCCGGTGAACGTTCCCCAGGAAGTGAACCGGGAGGAATTCGCGGCGTATTGCGTTTTGAATTTTCCGGGTATGGCTTGATGCTCCTCGGCGAAAAGCTGTTCATCCCAGTGCTCATCAATGATTTTTGCAGGTGCATGTACGCCCTGAAGCGCGGAATAGCCGGCCGCGGCGTGCATGCCCGGATACATGTCCAGCATGGAGTCCTGCAGGTGGGATATCTGCATTGTGTCGATCCCGTTCAGGACATCGGCCATGTCCCCGGAAGCCGTGGGTCTAATGCTGTCCAGTGCTTCTGCCATGTCTTTTTGATCCGAATGCTTGACCAGAGATTTATAGCTGTTTCTGGAGATATTCATGTCCAGGTCGCCTCCGTTAAGGGCAAGCCCTGCCTCGAATACGGCCGGAGAGATGATCCTGGCGAATGTCCCGTTTACCTGCGAGGCATTCAGGATTTCATAATCGCTGCCGGGAATATATCCATGCGGAATGAGGATGAGAGCGCCGTCCAGGGAGGCGGTGTCCCCGACAATGAGCTTGTCCGAGCCGGAGTCGTCGAACTCCACCTCCAGTTCACCGTTTTCGTTCTGGATGTAGTCCCCGTTTATGGTCATTGTGCCTATGGAATTGCCCGGGGCCATGCGGCTGCCAAAATTTATAACGTTTCCGTTAAACTCGCCTGTACCTTGGAGCAGAGAGGCGTTTTGAAATCGAGTATTCCCAATAATCTTTCCGTTGTTTATTCCCAAGGCATTTTCGAGATACAGAGTCGTGGCGTTGCCCGGCTGGTTGGAGGCCTCGAGGGTGCCGTCGGAGCGGTTGATGAATTCGCCGATTGTGAGCGCAACCCCGCAGGCGTTCCCAGCCTCGGCTCGGGAAGTTATGCTCCCGGTGTTTTCCAATCCCGCTTTATACGCGAATACCCCGAAGACGTCTCCGTCAGTTGAAGAGGCATTGATATCCCCGGAATTGAATACGCTCCCTTTGTATTTGTATATCCCGTAGGCCTTGCCATCGAAGGATGCGGAGGAAATAATCCGGCCCTGGTTTTCAATATGCGATTTTCGCCCGGCTACTATGCCCAGGGCGGCACCCTCGGCCTCGGCGGAAACCGTTCCGGTGTTAA
>JBNJHA010000038.1:0-21131 GCA_051748085.1 Thermodesulfobacteriota bacterium | reverse complement strand
TAGTGCGGGTTGGGCAGTTTGGCTGGATTTTGAGCATAATTAAAGATTTCAGCAGGACTGCTTCTTTTTTCTAAGGCATGTTTCTGGCGGCCGGCAAGGACCGGCTGGAGATTCTTCGCTCACTGCGTTCACTCAGAATGACATCCGGGGGTGGATCGTAATTTGGCGGTCAGGCAAACCTTGGCAGCTTTGTTAAGTTTTTCGGCGTAATGAGGAAGCGTTTCGTTCACTCAGAATGTTATTGGAGAGTGACCTGTATTTGGAGGCTCGGACGTAAATGATGTACAAACAACGCCGATGTTTGCCGGAAATTTAGGATGGGCGTTGTCCCATCTTGTCATTCTGAGGAAGCGTTTCGCGACAGAAGAATCTCTCAGTGCAGCGGGTTGGGCAGCCCCGCAGGATTAATAAGCATAACAAGAAATGAATGGGTATAATTTAGACCAATTCCAGATCCTTTAAAGTATGCATCAATTTTTCATTGTCGTAGGGTTTGGTCAGATAGGCGTTTGCTCCGCCGTCATAGTAGGCAGTAACAACATTTTTGGGATCATCAAGGGCTGTGGTCATGACAATTTTTGCCCCGTCTTTTTCCTTAATGCCTTGTTTTTTTTCCAGAGCCCGGATCTGTTTCAGGGCTTCCTGTCCGTCCACGTTAGGCATCATGATGTCCAGGAGTATAAGCTGGTATGGGTCATTTTCCTGCCAGGCCAGCTCACAGGCATCAATAGCTTCCTGGCCGTCCACCGCCACGTGGCATTCAGCATATGGGGACATGGCTTTCTGCAAAACCTTACGGCTGACAAAATCGTCCTCGACAATGAGACATTTCATAGGTATACCCTCTCCTACATAGTTTTATAAAATTTACGATATTTTCTTAAATTGTAAGAAGCAAGTTAAACAAAATGAATAATTCAGTCAATGATATAAAACATTTTCTCGATACGCAACTGCCAAATGTTACCGTGCTTGGAAACAAGGCGGCCAGGCTTGTCCAGGAAAAGGAAGGCGAATTTTTAGCATTGGGACAGGCCATCCAGGATGTTAAACAAAAATGCGTTGCCTGCCAGGAAACGGTTGTCAGTCTCACGGATCTCCTGAGCGGGGAAAGGATGGGTGAGTCTTCGGCCCGGATGAGCCGGGAGTTTAAGCAGATGCGCAATATATTTACGCATGGCAAGTTTTCCGGGGTAATTGAACAGGTACAGGACCAGAAGGAAAGAATATCCCGGTTTGTGGCTTCCGAGCGTGAATTCAAAAGAGTTGTCAAGCGCTTGGGAATGCTTGGTATTTCAACCAGGATCGAAAGCGCGAGGCTGGGAGAAGAAGGAAGAAATTTCGGATCACTGGCAGTGGATGTTGAAAGTCTGGCCTCCAAAATAGTCAATGACGCCAAGGAAATCAAAACCACAGGACTGCGTCTGGAAGAACAGATTGATGTTGTGATCAGTGAAGTGCTGGATATTGATCAAAGCAGGGGGGCTATAATTAAGGATCTTTTTTCCGGTCTGCAGGAAAATATTGATGAAATGGATCGTATGCGCCAGGAGAGTCTGGAACTTGCGGAGAGTATGGAGGAAACCGCCAAATTTATAGCAAATGATGTCAGTGCGATAGTCTCCTCCATGCAGTTTCATGATATCACCCGGCAGCAATTGGAGCATGTGCAGTATGTTCTGGATGAATCCAAAGAAGAAGTCAAAGCGGCTCTGGAAGAGGAGCCCGAACCGGATGTCCTGCAGGATCTCGTGGCATATCTTGGTGATGTCTGTCAGCTTCAGGCCGGGCAGATGCGCAATTCGCACAAGGAACTGAACCGGGCGTTCAATGTGCTCCAGGATAAATTTTCGGGCATAGAACAAATGGTGCGCAATATAACCGGCATGGTCGGAAAAAGCGATGGCGAAAATTCCGGTGATGATTCACGGACTTTGGTCAGCAAGGTTGTTTCCGGCTTACAGAAAGTCGCTGATAATGTAGAAATGACCGGAGAACAGAATAAGCATATCAATTCATTGATGGAAGACATACAAAAAAATATGTCGGATATCGAACGTTTTGTGGGACAAATCGAGGAAGTCGGTTCCGAAGTTGAACTCCTGGCCCTGAACGCCAGCGTGAAGGCCGCGCGTACCGGAGACAACGGCCGGGCTCTCGGGGTAATAGCCGTGGCTATTCAGCAGCTTTCCTATGAAGCCCGGGGGCAGAGCGCGTCAATTGTGGAGATACTCCAAAAATCCCTGCAGGCTTCTTCGGAACTGGCGGACGAGACAGAAAAGGCGTTTGATTTAAAGGAAATAAACGCGGTAAATGATGCTCTGATGTCTTTGGTCGCCGATATGCGCGATATGGACAATCAGTCCGCTGCCCTGCAGAAAGACATCCATGCTTATGCCAATGAAGTTCTGGACCTTATCAACGCCGTACAGGAAAATCTGGAAGAAAATAGAAGTATCCTCCCGGACCTGGAGGAATTGTATTTGGAACTTGAACAGGTTGCTTCCGAATCCGGAGAAATTGTTCCCAATATTACAGGTGAACACAGCCCGCGCCTGCAGGATCTTCTGTCCAGATATACCATGGAAAGTGAACGGATGGTCCACGATATGCTTTCCGGCCTGGAAAGAATTGGAGATGGTCCCGCTGATGATGAGAAAAATGAGGGAGTTAGCGATGACAGCGATGATGACTGGGATAATGTGGAGTTGTTTTGAGTGCGTCCAAAGTCCTGGCTCGCAAAAAAACTGATGAATAAATACGAGAAATCGCGTGTTGTTTACAGCCGGAAAAGTTGAACAAGGAGGCTTTTTATGTTTGAATACAACATAGAAAATGATGAAAACATCACCAGGCTTGTTTTCAGCGGACAGGCAACTGTGGAAAGCGGTCAAAAGATAAAGGATGCCTTGATCCTCGGACTAGAACAGGGCAAGGACCTGCATGTTGAGAGCGATGATGTGCGGGAGATGGATCTCTGCCTGGTACAGGCCTGCATTGCAGCTAAAAAAACGGCCGAGGGGCAGGGACTGCAGATGACCCTGCAGGGTAAGGATTTAATGCAGTATTTACAAAAAATAGGCTGCACGGATTTTTTGTAATCGGTTTTTGTTCTGGAATTTTAGAATTTCCGGACGCGTTTGCAGTAATTTTATTTCAGGATATTGAATGTTCATTTCGGGAAATGCTTTTAAGAGGTACATATGTCCAAAAAGATCATGACTGTTGATGATTCCGCCAGCGTGCGCCAGATGGTCGCTTTTACCCTCAAGGAAGAAGGCTTTGACGTGGTTGAGGCCAAAGACGGGAAAGATGCGTTGTCCAAACTTGGAAGTCCCGTGGATATGATAGTTACCGACTTGAATATGCCGAACATGGATGGAATTGAATTGATTAAAAATGTTCGGGCCAAGTCGGATATGAAATTTGTCCCGATAATAATGCTGACCACCGAATCCCAGGCGGAGAAAAAGAGCGAGGGGAAAAAGGCCGGGGCCACCGGCTGGATTGTAAAGCCTTTTAAACCGGAACAATTAATGTCCGTAGTTAAAAAGGTACTCAAATAGCCGGCAGTTTATTGATTTAAAATGGAGGACGGAATGTCGTCATATACTGACAAGGGAACACAGGCTTTTCGGGAAGAGGCCCTGGAACTGCTGGACGATCTTGAAGATTCCCTGCTGGAACTCGAGAGTGATCCCGGCAATGATGATCTCATAAATCGTGTTTTCCGGGCCATGCACACAATAAAAGGCTCCGGAGCCATGTTCGGGTTTGATGACATATCCACTTTCACGCATGAAGTGGAAACTGTCTTTGATCTTGTCCGGGGCGGACAGATAAAGGCGGACGCAGACTTGATCAATCTGACGTTTTCCGCCCGGGATCTTATCCTGGATATGCTTGAGGGCGAGGAAGACGAGAGCGGAGAGCAGGCAAGAGAAATCATCGCCGCCCTGCGCGAGCTGACCGGGGACAGTAAGCAAGAGGCTCCGCAAGAAGAAGAGGTTGTGGAAGAAAAACCCGGTCCGCAGCCGGATGATAAAATATTTCGTATCCTTTTTACTCCTTCAAGAGAAATTTTTCTTACCGGTTCGGATCCGGTTTCCCTGCTGGATGAACTCGGAGATCTGGGCGAATGTCGATTTTTGATGTATGAAGAGGTTCCGGATCTGGAAGATTTTAATCCGGAACTGTGCTATCTGCGCTGGGATATAGTTCTGACATCAAGCCACGGCGAAGACGCGGTCAAGGATGTTTTTATATTTCTTGATGAAGATGAATTCCGGATTCAGGAAATTTCTGAATTTGACGATAGTGAGGACTATAAAAAAATCGGCCAGATTTTGATCGAAAGAGGCGATATCAGCGCTGAAGAGGTGCAAACCATACTTCGGGCCCAGAAGCCTCTGGGCAAGATGCTGGTAGAAGCCGGAGTAATCAATGAAAAACAGGTTCAGGCTGCGCTGGAAGAACAAAAAATCGGCCGGGAACTTGGCAAGGCCCGGCAAAGAACCGAATCCATCTCCACGGCGGCATCAAATATTCGTGTTTCCGCGGACAAACTCGACCACCTGGTGGATCTGGCCGGACAGCTTGTAATCATTCAGTCCCGTCTGAGTCAGGAAGCATTTCACAATAAAGGGCAGGCTCTGGGGAATATCGCCGAGGAACTGGAACGCTTAAGCGATGAAATGCGGGACAGCACTCTCGGGATAAGAATGCTGCCCATCGGGACTACATTCGGCAAGTTCAGAAGATTGGTCCGTGATCTTTCCCAGGACATGGGCAAAGAAATCGAGTTGACCACTGAGGGCGCTGAAACGGAACTGGACAAGACGGTTATCGAGAAGCTCAATGATCCTCTGGTCCATCTTCTGCGCAACAGTATAGATCACGGGATAGAACTTCCGGACCAGAGGACCAAGGCCGGAAAACCCAAATGCGGAACGGTTAAACTCTCCGCGAGTCATTCCGGAGGCAATGTCCTGGTAGAGATAGAGGATGACGGCAAGGGCATGGATCCGAATAAATTAAGAGAAAAAGCCGTGGCCAGCGGCATTGTTTCCTCAACTCAGGAATTGACGGATCAGGACGCCCTGGAACTTATTTTCCATCCCGGTTTTTCCATGGCTGAAAAGGTCAGCGACGTATCCGGACGAGGAGTGGGCATGGATGTGGTCAAAAGAAATATCGAATCCCTGCGCGGAAGAATAGATATAGAAAGCAAGCTGGGCGAAGGGTCTAAAATTTCGGTCAAGATCCCTCTTACCCTGGCTATTATCGACGGACTCCAGGTTCAGGTCGAAAATGATTTTTATATACTGCCTTTGTCCATAGTAGAGGAATGCGTGGAAACCAGAAGGGCCGGGGATGAGAATCAGGGCCGGGAAGTGATCCGCATAAGGGAAGAATTGGTGCCGTTTATCGCCCTGCGCGGTTGTTTCAGCATCGAAGGCGATATGCCGGAAATTGAGCAGGTCGTGGTCACCAATACGGATGCGGGAAGAGTGGGGATTGTGGTTGATAAGGTTATCGGCGAGCATCAGACGGTAATAAAAAGTTTGGGCCATATGTACAAGGATGTCCCGGGTATTTCAGGCGCGACCATCAAAGGTGACGGCTCCATGGCCCTTATATTGGATATAGCCCATTTAATCAAACATCTGCATGCCAAGGTAGTTTAGTGGCCACGAATGCTGGCCCGCGGGGCGGGTATTCCCAACATTGCCGCGACATGTCCTCCAAGGAATTCAAGGAGCTGCAGAAATTCATTCATTCCGAGCTTGGCATTCGCATATCCACAGCGAAAAAAGGTATGCTTCAGGCCAGGCTGCAAAAACGCCTGCGGGCGCTGGGGCTTGATTCCTTCGGCAAGTATAAGGACTATTTATTCAGCCTGCAGGGAATGGATGTGGAAATGCCTCATTTTATGAATGTGGTGACCACGAATACCACGGAATTTTTTCGCGAGGCCAAGCATTTTGAATACTTAAATAATATCGTGCTCCCGGAATGGAAACTAAAGCCCAATAACTCAAGGCCGTTTTCTGTTTGGAGCTGTGCCTGCTCATCCGGAGAAGAACCCTATACGCTGGCTATTGTCTGCAGTGAATTTTTTAACTCCGGACCACGCGGTCCTTTTGAAATTCTGGCCACGGACATCAGCTCAAATGTCCTGGAGTTGGCCGGAAAGGCTGTATATCCGGACGACAAACTGGGCAAGGTGTCTCTAAATCTTAAACGCAAATATTTCCTGCGCAGCAAGGACCGCAAAAAATCACTGGTTCGTGTTGCTCCGGAAATCAGGAAAAAAGTCCGTTTTCGTCAATTGAACATAATGCATAACTTTAATTTCCGCGAATCGTTTGATGTTATTTTCTGCCGGAATATGCTTATATATTTTGACCGCCCGAATCAGGAGCATATTCTGCGCAAATTGTGCCGGCAGTTAAAGCCGGGTGGATATCTTTTTATCGGTCATTCCGAAAGTCTTACCGGAATGAAGCTGCCCCTGCGCCAAATGGCCCCCGCCACATACAAATCCTTGGACTAATAATCTTTATTATGGCATGCTGGCTATAATGAAGATGAAAGTCCGTCTGAATTTAATTTTTGATCATAACAGCTTTTTTGCCGGCACACTTTAGATGAATTATAAAAAAGCCTGTGAAAATCTGGAAGTTATCTATCTCCATATCGGGGATGGGGGAATTTTTACGAAGCCTTGCGCGGTCCAGACCGTTTTGGGGTCCTGTGTTTCTATTATGCTTATAAACCGTAAGCACATGATTGGCGCCACATTTCATGCCATGCTCCCGGATTATCATCTGCATGAAAAAAAAGGTGAGATTTTTTCCGTATATAAATATGTCAATTCCGCTGTTGATTATTTACTCAAGCAATTTGCAAAGCAGGGAGTCGGCGCCGGAACTCTGGAAGCCAAACTTTTCGGCGGAGCGGATCAGATCGGTATGCACAGCATCGGTGCCGGTGCCTCTAATTTGCGCATGGCCTATAAATGCATCAAAGAAAAAAGACTTCGTCTGGTAGCTGAAGATGTTGGCGGGGCAAATGGACGGAAAGTCGTTTTTTGTCCGCATACAGGCGAAGTGTGGATAAAAAAAATCGCCACCTCCATTATATTCAGATAACAGGGTCCAACTGAACGAAAGAAGTGCGTGGAGAATCTCCGGACGGAAATTGTCCGGGTTTCTCGACGTTGGGTATGGATTTTATTCGAGTGATCCTTTCTGATGTTCCTGGCAAAAGGTTCGCATATTTTCTTGCCCCCTTCGGCCTCGCTGGTTCCAAAGGAAGGCAGTTTTTGTTATCGGCAATGCCAATTGGTTTGAGAACCTGTTTTTGTGTTCCGTCCCGCGGTCCGATTTCCCCCCTTTGGCGGGGCTTAGAAAATACAGAACCGAAAGTTCGGCATCAAAAGGATCAGGAAAATAACTCACAAAAATCTATGCATTCCGTCGAAGAGTCAATTGCCTGCCACCAAGATTAAAATTCGGACCACCCAGAAAATATATTGTGCACAGTTACCTGTCATGCTGACTATAGTACATGACTATATGATATTGCTCGTCTTTTAAGGATGGGTATTTTTTGCGGGCGGGCAAAATCAGCCCACAAGCTGCTCATGTCTTTGTTGACGATTTGACGAGCCGAGGATAAACTTAAAAACTTGTACCTGAATTAAATGGCCTTTCTTGATTGCAAGATATGAGTTTTTATATTCTCCGGAGAAGGAAATGACTGATTATGAAAGTGTTATCGGGCTTGAAGTTCATGCCCAGCTTAAAACTGAAACCAAGATATTCTGTTCCTGTTCAACCAGTTTTGGAGAGGATCCCAATTATAATACCTGTCCTGTATGTACCGGAATGCCCGGAGTGCTTCCGGTCTTAAACAAACGCGCGGTTGAATTCGCGGCTAAAATGGGGATGGCCATTGGTTGCAGGATAAACGAAAAGTCCTTGTTTGCCCGCAAAAATTATTTTTATCCTGACCTGCCCAAGGGCTACCAGATTTCGCAGTTCGAACTGCCGCTTGCCGAACATGGCCGAATTGAAATCCGCACCGAGGAATATGGTCTGAAAAAAATCGGAGTTACCAGGATTCACATGGAGGAAGACGCGGGCAAATCCATTCATTCCCGGTCGGAAAATCACAGTTATGTTGATTTTAACCGCACCGGAGTCCCTCTGATTGAGATTGTTTCCGAGCCGGATATTCGTCATCCCGAAGAAGCGGTGGCCTATCTCAAATCCCTGCGCGGCATACTTATGTATCTTGATATTTGTGACGGCAATATGGAGGAAGGCAGCTTTCGTTGCGATGCAAATGTATCCCTGCGGCCCAAAAATCAAATGGAATTTGGGACCAGAACCGAGATAAAAAATCTGAACTCCTTTCGTCACGTGCAAAAAGCTTTGGAGTTTGAAATAGAGAGGCAGATGGATGTCCTTTATGATGGTGAGGAAATTGTCCAGGAAACGCGTCTGTACGATATGGACAAGGGAGTGACCCGGTCCATGCGGGGTAAGGAAGAAGCGCATGATTACCGTTATTTCCCCGATCCGGATCTGGTTCCCCTGGTGCTTGATGCGGCATATCTGGAAAAATTAAAGGCGGAAATTCCTGAACTTCCAGCTGAAAAAGAGGTCCGCTTCATCCGGGAATATAAATTGCCGGAATATGATGCATCGGTTTTGATTGCTGAAAAGGAACTTGCGGATTTTTTTGAACGCACCGTTGATCTTTGTGCTCAACCCAAACAGGTTAGCAACTGGATAATGACTGAAGTTATGCGCGAATTGAATGATCACAATTGCCGCCTGAAAAACATGCCTTTTTCGCCGCAAAATCTTTCCGATCTTATCCGGATTATAGATGAAGGGTTGATAAGCAATAAAATAGGCAGGCAGATATTCCCGGAATTATTTACAACCGGTCTTGATCCGGAAAAAATTGTTCGTGAAAAGGGATTGGTTCAGATATCCGATACGGAAAGTCTTGAAAAAATAGTTGAAGAAATACTTGAGAACAGTCCGGACGAGACCGCTAAATACAGGTCCGGGCACAAAAAAATAATGGGTTTTTTTGTCGGCCAGGTCATGAAAAAGACAAAAGGACAGGCCAATCCCGGGGTGGTAAACAAGATTTTGCAGGAGAAACTGGGGTGACGGAGCATATATTTTTCGATCCGGAACAAAATAAGCTGGTTCTTTTGGATCAGCGCTATCTGCCGGCGGAAGAAAAATGGTTTGCTTGTGCCGATGTAGACGATATCGTTTATGCCTTGCAGGAAATGGTCATTCGCGGCGCCCCGGCCATCGGCGTTACTGCCGCCTTCGGATGCTACCTGGCTGCGTGTGAACAGAAAGACGGCCAGAACGGGCAATGGTTTTTTCCGCTTGAAGCCCGTATTGATTTTCTGGCCGCAGCCAGACCGACAGCGGTAAATCTTAAATGGGCCATAGCTCATATGCGCGAAGCCCGGGATAAGAATCAAGGTCTGTCTCTCCAGGATTTAAAAAATCTGTGGCTGAACATGGCCAGGGAGCTTCTAGCGCACGATCAAAAAATTAATCGTGATATAGGGAGACTGGGACAGACATTGCTTGCATCCGGAGACCAAGTCATGACTCATTGCAATGCGGGCGCTTTGGCAACCGGCGGATACGGCACTGCTTTGGGAGTGATTCGCGGCGCGGTGGAACAGGGCAAAAATATTTTGGTGATTGCTAATGAAACCCGTCCTTTTCTTCAAGGGGCGAGGCTTACCGCTTACGAACTTCTGCAGGATGATATTCCGGTCAAAGTAGCCTGTGATAATGCCTGCGGGCTTCTCATGCGGCGGTCAATGATCGATAAAGTGGTTGTCGGGGCGGACCGTATTGCAGTAAACGGTGATGTGGCCAATAAAATCGGAACCTATACCGTGGCGGTAATGGCCAGGGAACATGGTATTCCGTTTTATGTTGCCGCTCCGCGCTACACGTTTGATCTGTCCTGTCCATCGGGAAATGAAATCCCGATTGAATGCAGAAGCAGTACCGAGGTTACTCATATCGGAGGCACGAGGATCACTCCGAAGGAAATAGAGGTTTTCAACTACGCCTTTGACATTACCCCCGCTGAGTATGTGACGGCCTTTATAACCGAGGATGGTGTTTTTTATCCACCTTATAATTTTGCCGATTGAAAATAAACGGCATTAAAAATCCTTTGTTCAAACAAAAATTGTAATTATTCAATACATTAAAAAGTTTACCGAATTTTTAATTTGTTAATCCGTATTTGTTCACCGATTTTTATGTTTGGTGAATATTTGTAAAAATATTAATTAAAAGAGGATGATAATGAAATCACTGGATGAAGGAATTATTACCAAAGCTATAACTGACAGGTATTTTGAAAAATTTAAAGACTGTATTGATCTGGACGTGGCCATAGTCGGAGCCGGGCCTTCGGGTATGACCGCGGCCATGATGCTTTCCGGCCAGGGCTACAAAGTGGCCATCTTTGAACGTAAGCTCTCCATGGGCGGCGGCATGTGGGGAGGCGGGATGACATTTAATTTTATTGTCGTCCAGGAAGAAGGCAAAAGAATTCTGGAAGAAATCGGACTTGAGCTTCGGGAATATGAAGCTAATTATTATACCGTCGATGCGGTTGCCGCGACCACCACGCTGGCCTCCAAAGCCTGCCTTGCCGGTACCCGCGTATTTAATTGCGTGAGTGTAGAGGATACAGTTATCCGGCATGAAAATTCCGAAAAAAAGGTTACCGGCCTGGTGATTAACTACGGTCCTGTGGAACTGTCCGGTCTGCATGTGGATCCGCTGATGATAAAGACAAAATTCGTGATAGATGCCACGGGGCATGACACTGAACTTTTGCATACGTTGGTCAGGAAAAATGATATAGAGCTGAACACTCCTTCCGGCAATATCGAGGGCGAGCAGTCCATGTGGGCGGAGCAGGCCGAAAGCAATACTGTGAACAATACGAAAGAGGTCTTCCCGGGAGTATATGTGACGGGAATGGCCGCGAACGCCTGTTTCGGTTCCTATCGTATGGGCCCGATTTTCGGCGGAATGCTTTTGTCCGGCGAAAAGGCGGCCCTGGAAATAGGGTCGCGTTTAAAAAACAAAGATTATTAATTCATGCTTCCTCTAGTAGTTATTGTTGGACGGCCTAATGTCGGCAAATCAACTCTTTTTAACCGGTTGATCCGGAAAAACAAGGCAATAACCCATGATCGTCCCGGTGTAACCCGGGACCGGATATATGGAGAAGTCCACCTTGAAAAGAGCGCATTTTCCCTGGTGGATACCGGGGGACTTGTTCCCGGTGCCGGCACTGAAATAGAAGATGAGATATTCGTCCAGACCCGGGAGGCCATAGAAGAAGCCGATCTTGTCCTGTTCGTTGTGAACGGCAGGGAAGAAGATACCTGGGTTGAACATGATCTGGCCCGTATGCTCAGGCAAAGCAACAAGCCGGTCCTCCTGGCGGTGAACAAGATTGACGGACATGAACTGGCCCAGAAAATGAGTCCGGATTTTTATGCCTTTGGCTACGATCCTATACCCGTGTCAGCGGAACATGGTTATAATATCACCTTTTTGCTCGATTCACTCGCAGACAAACTCCCGGAAAAATCGAAATCCCCGGAGGCAAAACAGGAAACCGGCCTTAAAATATCCATGCTCGGACGGCCCAATGTCGGCAAATCATCGATAATTAACACGCTTGCCGGGCAGAAAAGGCAGATAGTCAGCGCCGAAGCCGGGACAACCCGGGACAGCGTGGATGTAACCATCGAAAAAAACGGCCGATTGTACACTTTTGTCGATACGGCCGGAGTAAGAAAGAAAACCCGTATATACGATTCCCTTGAACGCTTCAGCATTCTGCGCTCCCTGAAAAGCAGCAAACGCTCGCATGTGGTGTTCATTATTCTCGATGCGTTGCAGGGAGTACTTTTTCAGGATAAAAAACTTCTTTCATTTCTGGAACGGGAAAAAACTCCTTTTGTGGTCGTTGTTAACAAGATAGATCAGGTTAAACAACCCGATATCAGCCGTATGAAACGCTATTTCAGGGATGAATTGCGTTTTTGTCCTTTTGCTCCGATTATTTACACTTCCGCGATTACAAAAGCCGGTCTTGGAGGCCTGATGCCTCTGGCCGAAAAATTATCGAAACAAAGTCAAATTAGAGTAACAACCGGAGAATTGAATCGTTTGATCGGGGACGCGACGCAAAAACATCAACCACCGATGATAAAAGGAAGGCGGGCAAAATTTTATTATCTTACACAATCGGATATCAATCCGCCCGAATTTGTTTTTTTTGTGAATAATTCTGCTTTGGTTAAACCGGCTTATTCCAGGTATCTGGAAAAACAGATCCGCAAGGCCTTTGGTCTGGATATGACTCCGGTTAAAATGTATTTCAGGAACCGGAATAAAAAATAGGTTCTGCAAACCCATATATAATTCTGGAGGAGAGTTATGGTTCAAAAGGCTGAGTATATCTGGTTTGACGGCAAGCTGGTCCCTTGGGACGAGGCACGGGTACATGTATTGACTCATACCCTGCATTACGGACTCGGAATATTTGAGGGCATCCGCTGCTACAAGTGCAAGGACGGTTCATCTGCTGTTTTCAGGCTAAAGGAACATGTGGATCGTTTCTTTGATTCAGCCAAAATCGTCCATTTAAAGCTGCCTTTCAGCAAGCAGGAAATCACCGACGCCATAATTCTCACCCTGGAAAAAAATGTCTTGGACGAGGGTTATATCCGTCCGCTGGCCTTTGTCGGTGATGGCGCCATGGGAGTTCATCCCGGCGACAATCCAGTTCAGGTGACCATTGTTACCTGGCCATGGGGCGCTTATCTCGGTGAAGACGCGCTGAACAAAGGCATCCGCGTGCAGACCTCATCTTTTACCCGGCATCACGTAAACGTCATGATGACCAAGGCCAAGGTAAGCGGCAATTATGTAAATTCCATCCTGGCCAAGCGGGATGCCGTGGCCGACGGCTATGACGAGGCGCTCATGCTCGATGTTGACGGCTATGTTTCCGAAGCCACGGGAGAAAATATTTTTATCGTCAAGAACGGCATTTTAAAGACTCCGCCGCTTGGCTCCATATTGAGCGGTGTCACCAGGGATACCCTGATTATCATGGCCCGGGACATGGGATATACCGTGCATGAACAGCGTTTTACTCGTGATGAGCTTTATTCCGCGGATGAGGCCTTTTTTTGCGGAACCGCCGCCGAAGTGACCCCGATAAGGGAAGTAGATCGCAGAATAGTCGGTCCCGGAGAAGCCGGACCGATAACCAAGAATCTGCAGTCAGAGTATTTTTCCGTGGTTCACGGGGAAAATCTCAAGTATGCTGGCTGGTTGAGTCATTACACAATCTAAGGTAATGAAGCGCGACAGTCTGACCGCAAAATATCGGCCGCAAACCTTTGCGCAGGTCGCGGGCCAGGAATATATCAAAAAGATTCTTTCCCGGGCCTGCGCAGAAGACAGGATTGCTTCGTCCTATATATTCAGCGGGACAAGAGGTGTGGGCAAAACCACTTTGGCCCGGATATTGGCCAAGGGCATGAATTGTCTGAAAGGTCCCGGACCTGAACCCTGCAATGAATGCGCTAACTGCGAACAGATTACTTCCGGCACCAGTATGGATGTTATGGAAATTGACGGGGCTTCCTATACCGGAGTGGATAATGTTCGCCGGTTGCGCGAGGATGTTTTTCATTCTCCGTTGGGGTGCAGATATAAAGTTGTTATCATAGATGAAGTGCACATGCTTTCCAAGGCGGCCTTTAACGCGCTTTTAAAGACCATTGAGGAACCGCCGGGGCATTGCGTGTTTATTATGGCCACCACTGAACCGCAGAAAATTCCGGCCACAATAATCAGCCGCTGCCAGCATTTTGTGTTTAAAAACCTCACCCGCCTTGAATTGGAAAAACATCTTTGCGCCGTGCTGGACCATGAAAGCATTCAATATGAGTCCGAAGCAGTCCGAATTCTGGCCAAAAGAGGGGAGGGAAGCGTCCGGGACAGCATGTCCCTCTTGGGCCAGGTGCTCGCACTGGGCAACAATTCCCTGCAGGAAAACGATGTCCGGCAGGTACTCGGATTGGCTGGACAGGAATTTTTTCTTGCACTTATAGACGCAATTCATGATCAGGATCTGGAAAATATAGAACAAAAAATAAGCGTTCTTTTGGATCAAGGGCTTGATCTGGCTTATTTTATTTGCGAACTGGCTCAATGCTGGCGAAATATGTTTCTTATTGTTCAGGCCGGGGACAAGTTTTCAAATATTCTGGATATTGACCAGGAATTTCGTGCAGAATGGAAAAAACAGGCTGCAAGGTTTTCACCTCAATATACGCATGCCGCCTGGCAGATGGTGCTCGAGTCACAATACGCCATCCTGAAAAGTCTGGAACCCGGGCAGGCCCTGGAACTTCTTTTGATCAATCTGGCATTTTTGCCGCATTTGCTTCCGAGCGCCGATGTCGGCTCCGGGGACAAGGATATTCAGGATGCTTTACAGGGGATGGATAACTCTAAAAAAAAAACCGCGTTTATAAATGAACCGCGGCAGAATGTGCAAGATGCATATTCCTGCCAACCTGAAAAGGAGCGGGACAAGGAAGATGAAAAAAATTTCGAAGGCTTCGTCGAATTTTGCGCGCAGCAGTGTCAGCCGGGGGAAGTAGGTTTCAACGCATTGAAAACCGCCAGTGTTTCCTGGCCGCGAGAGAATAAACTGATGCTTTCCTGCCGGCATAGATCACAGGGGGAGAGTCTGCGGCAAAATGGCAAACTGGAAAAATTAAAATCACTGGCTCGCGAATATTTTGGAGAAGATTGCGAGCTGCAGATTGAATTGCCGAAAAAGAAAGCAATTTCCAGCCACAAAGAATTAAAGGATAAGGTCCGCGAAAATCCGGCGGTCAATAAAATTATAGAAAAGTTTGATGCGCGGATAATTGACGTTCAAATGCGTAGAAATGAACATAGTCAAATTTGAATTTTATTTTAAAAAACAGGAGACCAAAAAATGAATGATCTTCTTCGCCAGGCGCAGATGATGCAGAAAAAAATGGCTAAAATGCAGGAGGAATTGAATACAAAGGAAGTTGAAGCTTCATCCGGGGGCGGAATGGTCCGGGTGCGGGCCAACGGAAGCAAGGAAATTTTGGAAATCAGCATAGATCCTTCTGTTGTTGATCCGGAAGAAATCAGCATGTTGCAGGATCTGATTCTGGCTGCCACAAACGAGGCCTTGAAAAAAGCCAAGGAAATGGTTGAATCCGAGATGTCGCAATTAACCGGCGGGATGAATATTCCGGGCATGTTTTAAGAACGGCGTGAAATAAATTTTACAATTTGTGGATGGAAATTAGATAAGCGGGGAGAGCATTGAGTAGTACATTACCGGGTCCACTGCAGGAGTTGGTGGACAAATTTTCTTCATTTCCCGGCGTTGGACCGAAAAGCGCCTTGCGTATGGCCATGACTTTACTCAAATGGCCGGAAGAAAACGCTAGAAATATGGGCCGGAGTATCGCCGAACTCCGGGATAATTTGTGCATCTGTTCCGAATGCCGCACTCTTTCGGATTGCGATCCTTGTTCCATATGCTCCGATCCTGCCAGGAACACCGGACAATTATGTATTGTAGCCGAATGGGACTCTGTCTTGAATATGGAGGAAATCGGCCTGTATCGAGGTAAATATTTTGTTCTAGGCGGTCTTTTATCCCCCTTGGACGGCGTATCGTCACAAAATCTGGAATTTTCCGCATTGCGCCGCAGACTGGCCGGAGAAGATATCCAGGAAGTAATTCTGGCCCTGGGTACGATAATGGAGGCTGAAAATACCGGCTCCTATTTAAGAACCATGCTGGAAAACGAATTCCCGGATTTGTCTCTGACCCGTCTGGCCCAGGGAATTCCGGTCGGTACCGAGCTCAAATATATAGACAGGGACACATTGCGGCAATCCCTGGAGCACAGGCAAAATTTTTAGATTTATTCAGGTTTGCAGATAAAGTTTGTTATTGAATAAAAATAATTATCAGTACATGAAAAAAAGGTATTAAATTTAAGAGGAAGTAAGTATATCTTTAAACAGGCAACCAGCTTGTACCAAGGAGGACCATATGCAGGAAATCAGAATTCACGGACGTGGAGGACAAGGCGGCGTTACATCGGCAGAGCTTCTGGCCCGTGGAGCCATCAATAAGGGTAAATTCGGCCAGGCCTTTCCCAGTTTTGGCCCGGAAAGACGCGGCGCCCCGGTACAGGCCTTTGTGCGTGTTTCGGACGCACAAATCCGGCTGCGGGAAAAAATTTATGAACCGGATATCGTTATGGTCCTAGATCCGACTTTGCTGGAAATAGCAAATGTAGGCGATGGATTAAAAAATGACGGGCTGGTTGTAGTCAACTCGCATGAAGCCTGCCAGGAAATAAAAAGTAAATTCGGTTTTCCCCGTGTGGCCCAGGTCGACGCGACAAATATTGCCATTGAAGAGCTGGGGGTGCCCATTACCAATACGACCATGCTCGGTGCCTTGTTAAAGGCTTCCGGAATTCTTGAAATTTCGGATATGGAGGAAGTGGTTCAGGAAAGGTTCGGTCCTAAACTCGGCCCCAAGAATTTCAAGGCCATGAACAGGTCTTTTAGCGAAGTAATTATCTGCTAGTTCTGCTGTGCGGATATTTTAAATTTTTTAAACTAAACATGGAACAAATTAAAGCCGAAGTCCTGAGCATTGTCTTCGCGGCAAAAGAAAACGGGTTTTTAGTAGCCCGGGTTAAGGCCTCCAATGAGCCAGGACAGGTGACTATATGCGGTTATCTCGGAAACCTGGCCCCGGGTGAGGCGGTCGAATTGAACGGCTTCTGGAAGGAACACCCTAAATTCGGCCGCCAGTTCTGGGTGGAGAATTTTACCCAGGTTCTTCCGGCAACTGAAAACGGAATAAAACGTTATCTCAGTTCAAATATGATAAAAGGAGTCGGACCTGTGATGGCCGAGAGAATGGTCCAGGCCTACGGCTCTGAAGTTTTGGACCTGCTTGATGAAGATCCGGAGCAATTGCTGAAAATTGAGGGCATCGGACCAAGCAAGCTGAAAACTATTGTCGCTTCCTGGGAGGAGCAGCGCGAAATCCGCTCTTTGATGCTCTTTTTGCAAAGTCATAACGTCCCGTCTACATTTGCCTCGCGGATTTTTTCCCGCTACGGAAATGAAGCCATTGAACGCCTGAAGTCCAATCCTTATGATCTGGCCTACGATATACACGGCGTCGGTTTTAAAACCGCCGACAGCATGGCTGTCAAGCTTGGTTTTGAGCCGGACAGCCCGCAAAGGTTGGAAGCGGCCATAGTCTATGTTCTTTTTAAAATGAGCGAACAGGGAAATTTGTTTTATCCCCGGGAAGAACTGATGCTGAAAGTGCTGGAGACTTTGGGCGATGACCTGCAAGGGGATCTGATTGAGGAAGCCCTGGATAATCTGCAAAACAAAAAAAGAGTGATTATTTGCTCTCTTGAAGAACAGGGAATAAATAACGCTGTCTATCTGGCATATTTTTATCGGGTGGAAAAAGAAATTGCTTCCCGCCTCTATTTCATGCAGTCCCATCCGGCCGCTGTCTCCGAGGAAAAAATCCTGCAAATAATGCCGGAAATTGAAAAAAAGGAGATGCTGGCCCTGAGCCGGGAGCAAAAAGATGCGGTGCTGGCCGCCTGCCTGAACAAGGTCTGTGTTATTACCGGCGGGCCGGGTACCGGAAAGACGACCATAACCAGATTTATTGTCCATACCCTGCGGAAATTCGGGCTTAAGATTAAACTGGCCGCGCCCACGGGGCGGGCGGCCAAAAGGCTTTCCGAGGCCACTTCTTCCGAGGCCAGTACAATTCATCGCATGCTGAAATATTCCCCCGGAACGGGTTTTGAGCATGGAGAAGACAATAAGCTGAAGACAGACGTACTTATAGTTGATGAAGTTTCCATGCTTGATTGTCCGCTGTGCCTTAATCTGCTCAAGTCTTTACCGGTTACCAGCAGAATAGTACTTATTGGCGATGTCAATCAGCTTCCTTCCGTGGGCCCGGGGAATGTGTTAAGGGATATCCTGGAAAGCGAGACCATTCCCTCCAGAATACTAACGGAAATATTTCGTCAGGCCCGGGAAAGCATGATTGTGGTCAATGCGCACCGCATAAACGAAGGCAAATTCCCGGTGGCCAGCGCGCAGGAACCTCCAAAGGCTGATTTTTTCTGGGTTAATCAGGATGATTTGCAAAAAAATCAGGATTTGATTCTCAAGATGGCTTGTGAGCGAATTCCGGAGACCTACAATCTTGATCCTTTGCGCGATGTGCAGATTTTGACCCCGATGCACAAGGGAGAAGTCGGAACGGCGAAGCTGAACACGCTGCTGCAGCAAAAACTTAATCCTGACGGTATTGAGCTGAACCGGGGCAACAGGATTTTCCGGGTCGGGGACAGAGTTTTGCAGACCCGGAACAATTATGAAAAAGATGTTTACAACGGGGATCTGGGCTGGCTTAAAGCAATTGATTTCGATGATTCCGAGGTCTTGATAGATTTTGACGGCCGGGATGTTGTGTATGAATTTGACGAATTGGACGAAATAACACTGGCTTACGCGGTAAGCGTGCATAAATCACAGGGCAGTGAATATCCGGCGGTGATCATGCCCGTAGTTACCCAGCATTTTATGCTCTTGCAGCGTAACTTGATATATACCGGTTTGACCCGGGCCAGAAAACTGGCCATCATGATCGGGACAAACAAAGCCATGGGAATCGGCCTGAAAAACAGGGGGGCCGGGCGCAGGTTTACTCATCTGCGTTACCGCCTGCAGGAAGTTTTCAATTCTGATCAATAAAGTTAAATAAAATAGAGGTAGTACATGCAGGAAAAGTCCAGTTCAAATTTTATACGGGATATAATCGACACGGATTTAAAGAATGAAAAATATAAGGAAATAGTTACCCGTTTTCCCCCTGAACCTAATGGTTATCTGCATATTGGCCATGCCAAGGCAATCTGTCTCAATTTCGGAATTGCCCGCGATTATGCCGGAAAATGCAATTTGCGTTTTGACGATACAAATCCTTTAAAAGAAAATCCGGAATATGTGCAATCCATTGAAAATGATGTTCGCTGGCTGGGTTTTGAATGGGACGGTAAGGCCCGCTTTGCCTCTGATTATTTCGAAGATCTATATCATTTTGCCTGTTCGCTTATAAAACAGGGTAAGGCCTATGTATGCAGTCTTTCTCCGGAAAAAATGCGTGAATACCGTGGAACATTGACTGAACCTGGAAAGAATAGTCCGTACCGGGAAAGAACAATAGAGGAAAATCTGGACCTGTTCGAGCGGATGCGCAAGGGTGAGTTTCCGGACGGAAAGCATGTTTTAAGGGCCAAAATCGACATGGAGGCGGCCAATATCAATATGCGTGATCCGGTGATTTATCGGATACTGCATGCTTCGCATCATCGTACCGGAGATAAATGGTGTGTTTATCCGACTTATGATTTTACCCATTGTCTTTCCGATGCCCTGGAAGGCATAACCCATTCCTTGTGTTCCCTGGAATTTCAGGACCATCGTCCTTTGTACGATTGGATACTGGATCAGCTTGATGTTCCCTGTCATCCGCAGCAAATTGAATTTGCCCGTTTGAATCTGAATTTTACCGTCACCAGCAAGCGTAAATTGGCCCGGTTGGTTGAAGATGGTCATGTCGAGGCTTGGGATGATCCCAGAATGCCTACTGTATCCGGTTTGAGAAGACGGGGGATTCCGCCGTACGCTATCCGCGATTTTTGTGAGCGAATCGGGGTGGCCAAGAGCGACAATATAGTTGATATGGCTCTTTTGGAACATTGCGTGCGTGAATTTCTTAACCGTCAAGCCCCAAGAGTCATGGGCGTTCTTGATCCGTTGAAGGTTGTAATCATCAATTATCCGCATCAGGAAGAGGAACTTGAAGCGATAAACAATCCGGAAGATCCGGAAATGGGGACAAGAAAAATAAGTTTCGGCCGGGAAATTTTTATTGAACGTGATGATTTCCGTGAAGATCCGCCACGCAAATTTTTTCGTCTAGCTCCGGGAAAGGAAGTCCGCTTACGGTATGCCTATTTTATTACCTGTCAGGAAGTGGTAAAAGATGAACAAACCGGGGAAATACTTGAACTGCGCTGTACATACGATCCGGAAACCAAAGGCGGGCAGTCTCCGGACGGCCGCAAGGTCAAGGGGACCATTCATTGGGTGCATGCCCGGGATTGCGTGCCGGCCGAGATCCGTCTTTATGACCGCTTGTTTAAGCACCCCAATCCCACCGCGGATGAAAAGAAAGGGATTTCATTTCTGGAACATATCAATCCGGATTCCCTGGAGATCAAAAAGAATTGCCTTGTAGAGCCTGCTTTAGCGGAGAAAAAGCCAGGATATATCTGCCAATTCGAGCGCAAGGGATATTTTTGCGTGGATGAAAGAAGTACAAAAGAAACACTGGTCTTCAATCGTACTGCGACACTCAGGGATTCATGGGCGAAAATCGAAAAACAGATGCGGCAGAACAAAAAATAACAAAATGGGGCTCTTCGACGGAATGCATGGTTTTTTGCGAGTTATTCTCCTGATCCTTTTGATGCCGCACTTTCGGTTCTGTATTTTCTAAGCCCCGCCAAAAGGGGGATGCCCGCCCCCTTCGGCCTCGCTAGTTCCAAAGGAAGGCAGTTTTTGTTATCGGCAATGCCAATTGATTTGAGAACCTGTCTTTGTGTTCCGTCCCGCGGTCCGTTTTCCCCCTTTTGGCGGGGGCAAGAAAATATGCGAACCTTTCGTCAGGAACATCAGAAAGGATCACTCGAATAAAATCCACACCCAACGTCGAGGAACCCAAAATGGTTTTTGAACAATGAATACAGAATTTTTTCCGTGCATATTGACTATTGCCGGGTCCGATTCCGGTGGAGGAGCGGGGATACAGGCGGATCTAAAAACCATCAC
>JBNJHA010000037.1:0-21235 GCA_051748085.1 Thermodesulfobacteriota bacterium | reverse complement strand
TACGGACAAAGGGAAGATCTGGACAACTTTCTTAAAAAAACCGACCAGGCAATGTACGCGGCAAAAAAGGCAGGCGGCAACCAGATCCAAACAAGCTGACATAGTACCTTAGCTTTTCCGTTCGTAACTGTTCAGCACACGCAAAAAGTTCACCGGATTTTTTGCGTAAATTTGCGACAGGCCTCCCGGTTTTCTTATGCGCTCACAAATAGTTTCCACTCGGAAATGGCTCTTTTCCGAACCCTAAACCCGCTATTTCTAAGTCCGGAAATTTTTTAATTTTCGGATAAGAACTAAATAGAGATGCCCGGGCAACGAGTTCAGATATCTCCATTTTCGGCTATTTTTTTATCCTCATATCCGGCCAGACGCCGCCTGTACCACTCCAATTTAGCATGTTCCATGGCTGACGAGCACATGCTCAGTCGGGTGTAACTCTCTCCTATACGCTCAATAAGCAAAGAGGATAATTTGTAAAAACAATAATTAAGTTCTCCTTCCTCGTCTATTTTCAAGGCCAGATTCTGCAAAAGTCCATCCAGTTCACTTCGCTTTTTATTTTTTATATACGGCATTTTCAATTCTCCAACGCGGATAAATACAAGAATAAAACTCAGCTGCTGTCTCTAATGCCCAGCATATAGCGATAAGGCCCGGGAGTTCCCGGGGGGACCAGTGCCACCCGGTCTCCGTCCCGCAGAACAGTGGATCGGTCTTGGATTTTGCCATTGACAAATGTTCCCTCCACCTCAGAAGCACCCAGCCCAATTTTCCGGATCAACTCCTCGATGGTCAGGTCCGGATCCACTTCAAATTCACTGTCCGGTTTAATGCCTAAATCGTTCAATCTGGCATGCAGAAAAGAAAAGGCCTTCAACCTTATAACAGCCATATTTTATTCCTTTTTCTTTACCCGCTGTCTTGAATAAAGGGTTTTTGGATCCTCGATATTGCGTGTGGATTTTATTTGAGTGATCCTTTCTGATACTCCTAACGAAAGATTTGCATGTTTTTCTGCCCTCGCCAAAAAGGGAGAAACAGAACCAAAAGTTCAGCGTCAAAAGAATCAGGAGAATAAAGCTCAAAAATCCAGGCCTGTCGTCGAAGAGCCGGGGTTTTTCCAGACTTTGCGCGCTACTTGACTTTTATATTTTCAAAGCCGGGTACACCTGACCCGAAAGGCTTGAAAAAGGGCGGCAATATCGGCCAATCAGCAAATACAACCGCCCGGAAGACAAAACGGCAAGGGGGGGGTACAATCTCAGACATGGTTTTGAAACGGACAAGCACTAGGGAATATCCGCCTGCATATCTTCGTTAACCGGCAGAAGACATTCAAAACATGCCTGTGCAACCGAAGTCATTCACATCGCGGCCCCCCTGGCAACATGTATAATCCCGGAAACGAGTCCGGAAAAATTAATATTTATGCTCTTAATCGGCCTGCATTCTTATAAAAGACGGAATTTCAAATTCATCCTCATCAAATATAAACTCCTCGCCGTTGCCGTTTTTCTTGGTTACTGTCTTTTTCTTTGTCTGACCCTGGCGGGGCCCCTCGTTATTTCTATTCTGCTGACGGATATAGGCCGGAATCCTAAGATCCTCCTGCTCTCCGGGACGAACATTGGCCCGGCGGGGGCCGTCGCTGGCAACTTTGCCGTCCCTGCTGCGTCCCTTGTTTATCGGTGTGATCTTTTCATCGCTGCCTGGTGCGGTCTGCTTTTCATCCTGGACATCAATACCGGTAGCAATAACCGTTACCCGCAATTCATCGCCGATATCCTGATCAAAAACGCAGCCGAAATAAATCTTGGCATCTTCATGCGCTGCATCGTGAATAAAGTCAGCCGCCTCGCTGACCTCATCAATTGTCAAATCAGGACCGCAACTGACATTCATGAGCACGCCCTTGGCTCCATCCACGGAGACATCTTCAAGGAGCGGACTGGTGATGGCCTTCATCGCCGCCTCGCGGGCCCTGGACTCACCACTTGCTATTCCCGTTCCCATCATGGCCAGGCCCATCTCGGCCATGACCGCTTTGACATCGGCAAAATCAAGATTGATCAAACCCGGGACCATAATCAGGTCGGAAATGCCTTTTACTGCATAGTACAAAACCTCATCCGCTTTTTTGAGCATATCCAGAAATGTCGCTTTTTTTGAGGCCAAAGACAGCAGGCGGTCATTGGGTATGGAAATTATACTGTCCACGACATCGGTCAGACCTTCAATGCCCTTTTCGGCAAGCGCCAAACGACGTTTGCCTTCAAAATAAAACGGCTTGGTCACAACGCCGACTGTAAGCGCGCCCATTTCCTTGGCAATTTCGGCTATTACCGGAGCAGCGCCGGTTCCTGTGCCGCCGCCCATACCGGCGGTGACGAATACCATATCGCTGTCTCCCAGGCAGTCCTTAATCAATTCCGAGCTTTCCAAAGCGGCGTCCCGTCCGATTTCCGGATTGGCTCCGGCTCCGAGGCCCTTGGTTAATTTTTCTCCGAGTTGAAGTTTGTGTGACGCTTTGGAATGCTTGAGCGCCTGCACGTCAGTGTTTGCAGTAATAAAATTCACGCCCTGCATGGCGGAACAAATCATGTTGTTTACTGCATTTCCACCACCGCCGCCAACGCCGACTACTTTAATCTGGGCGCTGCTTTCCATTTCGATTTCTGTGAATTCCATGTTTCCTCCTTCCCCTTTTGTCTTCTTTTACCGATGAAAGATACCAATCAGCCGCGAACTTGAAGAGTCAGCCGGATGATTCCCCAAGGCGGTGTTCAACTATGATATATCGGAAAACCATTTCCGCATTCTTCCCAGTATGCGGTTAAACACATTCTTATCCCGGATACGGAAACGGTCCTCGGTCCCTTCCTTTTTTGCTCCATACAAAAGCAGGCCTACCGCCGTGGCATACATCGGACTGTTGACCACATCAGTAAGACCTCCCAACCCGATGGGATATCCCACGCGAGTAGGCATGTTGAATATCTGTTCCGCCAAATCCTGAACCCCTTCTATCAAGGCCGAGCCCCCGGTCAGAACAACCCCGGCCCCTATCTTGTCCTTGAATCCGGACCGGACAAGTTCCTGGTCCACCAAGGCCAGCAGTTCCTCCATCCGCGGTTCGCAAATTTCACTCAGAACAAGCCGCGAAAGTTCCCTAGGATCCCTGCCGCCGACACTGTCGACCAGAATGGTTTCGTCCTCGGGGATCAAATCCGCGAGAGCGCACCCGTAATCGACTTTAATTTTTTCAGCCGAGGCCATTGGAGTGCGCAAGCCAAAGGCTATATCGCTGGTCAAGTTCGTTCCCCCGATAGCCAGGACACTTGTATGCTTGATGGAATCGTCGCTAAAAATTGCCAGATCAGTGGTTCCGCCGCCGATATCCACCAGCGCCACTCCTATTTCTCTTTCTTCCTCGGTCAAGGCCGCCTTGGCCGATCCGAGCGACTCCAAAACTATATCCGAGACATCAAGTCCGGAACGGTGGCAGGAGCGGACAATATTTTGAGCACTGCTTACCGCGCCGGTGACAATATGCACCTTCACCTCCAGGCGTACCCCTGCCATGCCCAGTGGATCAGCTATGCCCCGCTGGTCATCGACAATATATTCCTGAGGCAAAATATGAATAACCTCCCGGTCCAGGGGGATGGCCACGGCCTTGGCCGCGTCTATGACCCGATCCATATCCCGGGAAGTCACCTCTCCGCCTTTGACCGCGATAACGCCGTGACTGTTGAAGCCTTTTATATGACTGCCCGCTATTCCCGCGTAAACAGAGCGAATCTCGCATCCAGCCATCAGTTCCGCCTCTTCCAGGGCCCTTTTTATGGATTGAACGGTCTGTTCTATATTAACGACCACCCCCTTGCGCAATCCGGTGGAAGGACTTGTCCCAATACCGATTACATCAACACCGCTGGGGGTCATCTGACCGACTACCGCGCAAATTTTTGTGGTCCCCAGGTCCAGTCCGACAATCAAATCCGACTTGGGCATAACTACTCCGTCCTTTTTTTGAATTTGACCCATACCAAACCGTCTGTCGCGCACAGGTATCCCGCCTCGTCCAGCTCATTCCTGGACAGCAGGTCGTTCCAGGCCAGACCAAGCCTTTGCGCGCTTCCCGGCAAATTCTCAATATCCAATTCAACCCGTAAATTTTTATCGCGCATGGCCAATACGGCAGTCCCTGCATCCAAAAAATCAATCCAGGCAAGCTGCTGCAGAGAAAAAGGCATCCTGCCGTTCTGAAAACAAGATACCAGTTCAGACATTTCCAGACCTGCCTCGTCAAAATCACCGATTGCCAGCGGCAAAGAAATAAAACCCTGCGGAATCACCGAATCAATAATTTTTCCCGACTTGTCCACGTAATAAAGTCTGTTCTCCTTTTTTATCCAAAAACAAGCCTGGCGTTCGGCAATCTGCAGAGACAATTTATCCGGAAATTCACGGGTGACCACCACGGAACTGATCCAGGGATTTTTTTTCAGCTCGCTTTTGATACCCGAAATATTCAGATTCATAAGATTATCTTTGAGCTGAACTCCTGCGGCATCAAGAACTTGACTGTACTGCAGATGGTTATTGCCGCTTACTTCGATATTTTTAAGCATAAAATAGGAACTGGTTGTAATTTCCCGATATCCGAAAAGGATTAATATGCTGAAGCCGACAACTATTATTAGTGCCAGGATGAATTTCACTCCCGGTAAAAGCAGTCCGGGAAGGGCAAAGCACATCGAACGCTTCCTGGCCCTGGTTCTGGTATTCGAAACAGAGCGGGAACCGCCTCTCTTGTATCTGGAAACAGCTACGGACATGGCTCGATCCTTATTTCCAGTTCCGGCTCTAAGCCTTTTTCTCTTTTAATAGCCTGGCTGGCCGAATCGATAAGTTCCATGGCCGCCTCCGGAGAGCCGTTTTCTTTGTGCACCAGAAAATTGGCGTGCTTTCGGGAAAAACATACTCCGCCCAGGCATCTGCCCCGAAAACCCAATTCATCCAGAATCTTTCCCGAGGATACATCCTGCATATTCTTGAAAATACAGCCAATTGTCCTTTCCAGCACCGGCTGCACCGCCAATTTACGCTTAAACCAGTCTCTGGCTTTGCTTTTAACCAGTCGTTTGCTGCTTTTTTGCAGAACAAACCACGCAGCGGTTATTAAAAAAGATGGCCGGCCCGGAATCTTCATTTCTCTGTATCCTGTGTGCAGAGCGGATGCGGGTATATCCTGCTCCTCTTTCCCCGGACTCCAGACCCGGATCGACTTCAGCACTTCGCTTATTTCCAGGCCATGCGAGCCGGCATTCATGGCCACGGCTCCACCGACAGTGCCCGGAATGCCCGCAAGAGGCTCCAGGCCCGAAAACCCTCTGGAAACACACCAGCCGACAAGTCGGGGAAGCCGGACATTTCCTTCCACTCTGACCACTATTTCGTTCTGTTCTGCATGCTGTATTTCAATGCCCCTAGTCCCGTTCCAATGGACAAGCGCCAGATTGTGCTCTCCCGCCGCAAAAAGCGTATTGCTGCCGGCTCCCAGATAGATTATCCGCCCCTGGGTACCCTTTTCTCTAGCCATTATCTGCTCTAGATCCCGCGTTGAGCCTGGATAATAGATGACCCGCCCGGTTCCGCCGAGGCGCAGCGTGGAAAAAGATGCCAATTTCGGCCGATCTTCAATACGCATTGTCTTCCAGGAACCTCTCGCCTACTTTCCATACGCTTCCGGCCCCCAAAGTCAAAAACAGATCCCCGGGACGCAGAATATCCGGAAGAATATCGTAAGCGGCTTCAAAATCTTCAACATATTCGACTTCAGTCTTACTTACCTGTTTAATGCCCTGAGCAAGACTCTGACCATTGACTCCCGGTATCGGATGTTCGCTGGCCGGATAAATCTCGGTTAAAAGTAATTGATCCACGTCCTCGAATATACGGCAAAATTCTCCGAAAAGCGCCTGGGTCCTGGTAAACCTGTGCGGCTGAAAAAGAACCACAAGCCTTTTTTCCGGATGGCACTGCCGGGCAGTATCCAGGGTAGCCTTGATTTCAGTCGGATGATGGCCGTAATCATCAATCACAACAATTCCGTTCTTTTCTCCCTTGCACTCAAACCGTCGCCCCACACCGCCGAACATTTCCAGTCCGGACACAATTTTCTCCCTGGGCAAACCGGCCTCCATGGCGATCCCAATCGCGGCCAGAGCGTTCAGGACATTGTGCTCCCCGGGCTGGGCCAACCTTATCCGGGCCCAACTAGTGCCATCCAGGTAAACATCGAATTCTGATCCGGTTGAACACCGCACGTCTCTTGCCTGCAAGCGGTTCGACTCCCCCAGTCCATAAGTCAGAAGCGGCCTTTTTATTTTCGGCAAAAGATCCCTGACTCCGGGATCATCTGCACAGACCACATTTACCCCGTAAAAGGGCACCGAGTTCATAAACTGAACAAAAGCTTCTTTTATCTCGTCCAGATCCCTGTAATGATCAAGATGGTCGGCATCCACATTGGTAACGATGGTCATAATCGGAAAAAGACACAAAAAAGACTTATCCGATTCGTCGGCTTCCGCGATCAGGAATTGGCCCCTGCCGGGAAGCGCGTTGCTGCCGTAGGAATTCAGTCTGCCGCCGATGATTACAGTCGGGTCCAGTCCGGCCTCCTTAAAAATAGTCCCCAAAAAAGAAGTAGTTGAAGTTTTGCCGTGCGTCCCGGCTACGGCGATTCCGGTTTTCAGCCGCATGAGTTCGGCCAGCATCTCCGCCCTGGGGATTATCGGAATGTTCTTTTCCCTGGACCGGAGCAACTCAGGATTGTTCTCATCTATGGCCGTGGACTTCACTACCACTTGAGCATCCTCGATATTGTCTGCATCATGTCCGAAGAAAATCCGGGCACCTGATTTACGCAGGTGCCGAACCGCTGAACTTTCACTTAAATCGGAGCCGGTTACCTGATAGCCGAGATTTAAAAGAACTTCAGCTATACCGCTCATACCCGATCCGCCGATGCCGATCATGTGAATCTTTTTTACTTTTCCTTCCACTTCTAAAGTCCGTATCGCTTTTCCATATTTATATAATTCCTTCCATCTCTTTTAAAATATTCTTCCCCGCGTCAGGACAGGCCAGACTTTTGGCCGCGGCTCCCATATCATTTAATTTCCGGCTTGCCCCGAACAGATCGCCTATGAGCGTGGCCACGTTTACTTCCTCTAAATAGCTCTGTTTCAGTACCATTGCCGCCCCGGCCTTCTCCAGAAACCGGGCGTTGTTCAGCTGATGATTTCGGGTGGCGTAGGGAAAGGGCACAAGCACCGAAGGCCTGCCCGCAATACACAGTTCGGCCAGGGTGGTCGCCCCGGCCCGGCAAAAAACCAAATCCGCAAAGGAATACGCCCTGGCCATATCGTCGATAAAGCTCTCCACGTATGCCTCGGGGTATAAATGCTCATACTTCTCTTTTATTTTCTCATAATCCGTGTCACCGGTCTGGTGCCAGATTGAAATACCCTGTTCCCGAAGTTCCGGAAGACATCCGGTTATCGCCTGATTTATTCCCTTAGCTCCCTGACTGCCGCCCAGGACGAGCAATCTTTTTTTTGACCCGGAAACTTCTGTGTCCATGGCTGACTTCAATATTTTAGACCGGACCGGATTTCCGAAGACACGCACCTTTTTTTTATCAAACAAATTAAATTCATCCGGAAAAGACAAAAAAATTCTGTCCGCTCTTTTCCCGAGCACACGGTTGGTCATGCCCGGCAAACTGTTCTGCTCGTGAATCGCGGTTGGTATACGCAGCAAACTCGCGGCAAGCCCGGGAGCAAAGCCGGCGTAACCGCCAAACCCAAGAACGGCATCGGGTTTAAAGCGGCGCAAAAAAATCAGGGCCTTAAACAAACTGCTGGCCATGAGCAGAACGGCGCCGAGGGATTTAAGACCTCTGCCCATAACGCCGCGGGCCGGAAGGGAAACAAACGGCAAATCATTTCGCATGGCAAGTTCTCTCTCCGGGCCGTAATCTCCGCCGATAAAAACCATTTCGCATTCCGGATGCAGTTCGCGCACTGTTTCGGCCAGGGCCAGAGCCGGAAAAATATGCCCGCCTGTCCCGCCGGTCGTTAAAACAAGGCGGTTCAACATTCAGGCCTCCGGGAAAGATTCAAAAGAATGCCGGCACAGAAAAAACTGATCAAAAGACTGCTTCCTCCGTAACTGACAAACGGCAAAGGTACTCCTTTCGGGGGAACAGTGCCCAGGACGACAGCAATATTCAGCAATCCGGCCACAACAACTATCATCGACATCCCAAAGCCAAGAAATCTTTTTCCCAAATCTTCCTGTTCGATTACTATTTTCAGCGATCTCCATATCCAAAGCCCCAAAAGAATAAACAGGATGGAAACGCCGATAAAACCGAGTTCTTCTCCCAATACGGCCAGTATAAAATCATTATGCGCCTCAGGCAGAAAAAAAAGCTTTTGTTTGCCCTCACCCAATCCCAGGCCCCACAAGCCGCCCGCTCCAAGTCCATAAAGAGATTGAACCAGCTGATAACCTGAATCGCCGGGATCTTTAAAAGGATCCAGGAAAGCAAACCAGCGGCGAAAGCGGTACGGCGAATTGATTATCATTGCCGCACCGGTAGCCAGGGCCAGAAGCGTCGCGGGAAAAAGATATATAAGCCGTGCTCCGCCAACCAGACTCATGACAAAAAGAATGGTCGCCAGAAAAACGGCTCCCCCGAAATCCGGCTGCAGCAATAACACGCAGCAGAAAATGGCTGTAATCAAAGTCGGGGGCAAAAACCCGACACTAAACGTCTTGACCAGATGCTGCTTGCTGGAAAAAAAATAAGCCAGGTATATTACCAAGGCGACTTTGGCCGCTTCCAGCGGTTGAACAGTCAGCGGACCGAATTTAAGCCATCTGTTCGCACCGCCGGATTCTATTTGCAGTGGGGAAACTATGGTCAAAAGCAAAAGGACAAAGACCAGAACAAGCCACACATATTTAAGACGGATAAAAAAACTGATCGGCATATACATGGATATCAGCATGACCAAAAAACCGAGTCCAAGAAAGACCGTTTGTTTCTGGAAGAAAAAATATTTGTCCGACCAGAATTTTTCAGCCATTACCGCGCTTGAACTCAGGACCATGATCAGTCCCAGGGCTGAAAGCCCCATGACCGCGGCCAACAGCAAATAATCAAAACCGGGTTGGATTGCTGACTTGCTGTTCTTCATTGCCTCTAAACCGCCTCTTTTACCGTTTTTTTAAAGGTAAGGCCCCGCTGCTTATAATCAGAAAACAGATCGAAACTGGCGGTTGCCGGTGACAACAGGATGTTGTCTCCTTTTTTACTTTCATCCACGGCTTTGCGAGTCGCCTCTTCCAGACCGGGGAACCATTCCAGTTCGACTGCTCCCCGCCAGGCCCCTTCAAAAAACTCCCGGCTGTCCCCAAATAAATAAACCTTACTCACCTTATCCCGCAAAACGTCCCTAAGCTCTCGCAGATCGCCTCCTTTGAATATCCCTCCGGCCAGAAGCCGGATTGGGGCCGGAAAACTTGCAAGCGCCGCACGCAAAGCATCAACGGTCGTAGCCTTGGAGTCATCCACATATCTTATGCCGTCCCGGACCAAGAAAACTTCCTGTCTGTGTTCCGGTGGTTTGAAATCATGCAGGGCAGCATTGAATTCTTCCTCATTTATCCCGAAATAGCGGCAGGCATGAAAAGCGGCCTCCATATTGGATTGGTTGTGTTCCCCCGGCAAATTCGGACAATTAAAGGCCCCTCTGGGCACAAAATACAATTTTCTGGCCCGGGTGAATTCCGCGTCATTCAGGCTGTCATGCAGGGCGAAAGGAACAATTGCCAGATTATCCTCTTTCTGACGGGCAAAAATGTTCAATTTGGCCTGCCAGTACTCGTCTTCATCCAAATGAAAATCCAGATGATTGGCGCTGAAATTTAAAAGTACGCCTACCGCAGGACAAAAGCCGCTTACATTCTGAAGCTGAAAACTGCTAACCTCCAGAACAAGGATATCCGCCCTGCGTCCCTCCAATACAAATTCGCTCAGCGGCGTCCCTATATTTCCCCCGGTGAAAACGGTTTTGCCACATTTAGTAAGTACGTGACTTACAAGCATGGTTGTTGATGTTTTGCCGTTTGTCCCGGTTATTGCGATCATCGGAGCGGACACAAACCATGATGCCAATTCAAGTTCCGAAAAAATCTGGACTGTATCCGGGAAAAATTTCCGCACGCGCTTTTTGGGGACTCCGGGGCTCAAGATAATCATTTGCACATCAACAAAATCTTCAGCGCTGTGTTCGCCGCTTTTCAATTCCCATCCGTGTTTACGGGCCTGATCTTTTATCTCCGGGGAAAGATCAAAGCTATTGTCCGCCAATACAACCTGAGCCCCGAGGGCAGAAGCCAGCCTTGCCCCGGCAATGCCGGATCGACCGGCCCCAAGGACCGCGACTCTGTGTCCGCGAAGCTGATCAGCATGGACAAGCTCGTTCATTGCTACCTCAGTTTGAGTGTACTCAAGGCTAAAAGGGCCAGGAGGATAGACAGAATCCAGAAACGAATTATTATCTTGGACTCCGGAACGCCTTTCAGTTCAAAATGGTGATGCAGCGGAGCCATTCGAAATATCCTCTTCCCCCCGCTCATCTTGAAATATCCGACCTGCAGTATAACCGAAAGGGTCTCGACCACAAACAATCCCCCGACAATAACCAGCAAAAGTTCCTGTTTGCACAAAACAGCGATAAATCCGAGAACGCCTCCAACGCTTAGACTGCCGACATCTCCCATAAACACCTGGGCCGGATAGGCGTTGAACCATAAAAAACCCAGTCCGGCCCCGACCAGGGCACTGCAAAAAACCGCCACCTCTCCCACGTCGGGAATAAAAATGACCTGCAGATAATCAGCAAGATAGTAATGCCCGCTGACATATATAAAAAGAGCGAAACAGGCTGCCGTAACCACGCAAGGTCCAATTGCCAGGCCATCCAGTCCGTCGGTCAGATTTACGCCGTTGGAGGCGCCAACCATAACCAGCACGGCGAAAGGCATGTAAAAAAGATATAGATCAGGGCGCGCCCCTTTGAAAAAAGGCACCAGCAATTCCGACGAGTAACCGGGCATCAGCATCAAAACTGAAACCGCGCCCACGGAGATGATAATTTGCCCGGTAAACTTGCCCCACGGACGCAATCCCATATTTTTCTTTTTGATAACTTTTAAATAATCATCAAAAAATCCGACCAGTCCAAAGCCGACAAAGACAAAAATAGTCAGCCAGATATAAACATTACTCAAATCCGCCCAAAGCAAAACGCTTGCCAGGGTAGCTCCGCCCATGAGCACCCCCCCCATGGTCGGAGTTCCGGCTTTGTTCTGATGCTGCGGTCCGTCCTCTTGTATGTACTGACCGCAACGTATCCTTTTCAGCCATTCTATAACGCGTGGTCCCAGTAAAATGCTCAAGAGCAGCGCAGTCAGCAGGGCGTATATGCTTCTGAAAGTTATGTATTGAAAAACATTAAAAGCGCCGATGTGCTTAGCCAGAGGAAATAATAAATGATAAAGCACTCTTCCCCCTAGATCTCGCCTTTGTTTATTTCCGGCATGGAGATGAACTTATTCATGTATTTCTCCATTTGACAGCTTCTAGACCCTTTAAAAAGGATTACTCCGCCAGATGCCCGGGCCTCTTTCAACTTTTGCGCGAAATCCTGCAATGAATTGATCGGATGTAAAGATTTGGATTTATCCAAGCCCATTCCGTCCGCAACATCCGGATAGCTCCGCCCGCAAAAATAGGCTGCCATGCAACCGCTCTCGGTAATCCAGGCCCCAAGTTTTTCATGCAGCATTTTGCGCTGGCCACCAAGTTCACCCATTTCGCCGAGAACCAAAATCAAATTTTCTTTATTTGCAATTTCTGTCGCCGCCCGGATCGCTCCACGCATTGATAACGGGTTTGCGTTATAAGAATCATCCAAAATAAGCCAGTTCCCGATCTTTCTGGATTTCATGCGTTTTTCGGGGACTTGCACATCCGCCATGCCTTTTTCGATCTCGCTTCCGGGAACTCCGGCTGCCGCGGCTGTACAGAATGCGGCCGCCACGCTCTCGGCCAGATGCTGTCCGAAAAAAGGCAGTATCAGATCAAATTTTTCTTTTTGCAGTTGAATACGATATCGTCCCCGGCCATTTTCATTGCCCGCATAATCATAAGTACACGAACTCATCTCTTCCTGCCTGCCAAACCAGACTTTTTTCAAATGGCTTCGGCTTTCAACCTCGCGCACGAGTTCAGGGTAATCGGAATTCGCGAGACACAAGCTGCCGGGGTGCATATAGTCCAGCAAAACCGTTTTTGCCCGGGCTACACCGGATTTATCCTCCAGCCCCTGCAGATGACACGGGCCGACATTGACAAAGACCGCGATATCCGGCCGGAGAATACTGCCTAAGTCATGCATATCCTGAAAATTATTAATACCCAGCTCCAGCAACCAGAAGTCTTCATCACCATCAAAAGCAAGCATGCTCAGCGGCAATCCAATCTGATTATTAAAATTCTTGTAATTGCGCCCGGTTTTACCCTGCTCCCGCAAGGCCGCGAATAAAAGCTCCTTGGTGGTGGTCTTGCCGGCCGAGCCGGTTATCCCGATTACCCGTGCCCGGGTCTCATGCCGCCAGAAAAGGGCCAGTTCACCCAAAGCAGACAAAGTATCGCGGACCAGAAGAACCGGAATATCATCCACATCCGGCAGCGGCTGATGCGCAACTACGGCCCCGGCTCCTCTTCGCGCTGCATCCCGGGCAAAGTTATGCCCGTCGAACTGTTCCCCGGACAGACAAAAAAACAGATCCCCTTTTTTAACCCCGCGGCTGTCCGTGCTCACCCCGGTCAATACCAACCGTTCATCGTTGTCGAAATCGCCAATGGCCTTGATTGCCCGGGCTGCTGCAAACAGGCTAAGTTTCATGCCATAACCTCGGAAAGCACTCCGGCATCATCAAATTCTCTGCGCTTACCGCCTATTTCCTGATATGTCTCGTGCCCCTTGCCCGCGACAAGAAGAGCTCCCTGCGTCGGACACTTTTTAACTCCAAGCGCCAATGCCTTGCGTCTGTCCGGTTCAACCAGAACCTTTCTGCACCCATCGGTTCCGCGCAGAATATCACTTATGATGGCTTCCGGTGGTTCATTTCTCGGGTTGTCAGAGGTTATTATCACCACATCAGCGTATTTACAGGCGATACGTCCCATAATCGGCCGCTTGCCCGCGTCCCTGTTTCCTCCGCAACCAAAAACAACCACTAAAAAACTCAAGCCCGTGTCACGCAGGGCAAGACAGCAATTCTCAAGGGCATCCGGCGTGTGCGCGTAATCGACTAAGACCTTGATTCCCCTTGCGTTGGCAATGCTTTGCAGCCTTCCCGGTATGCCTTTAAAATCACGCAGGGAAGAAAAATCAGAAATTTTCAGTCCCATTTCAAGTCCCGTACCCATTGCGGCCAAAAGGTTGGAGGCATTATATCTGCCGACAAGCGGGCTCTCGATTTCCCATGCAAGATGTTCATAACTACATTGCATCCGCAGCCCTTGCGGAGAAAGCCTGGAAATTTCTCCACGCAATCGCGGTGCAAAAACTTTATCAAGCCCGTAAGTCAGCGCGTCTCCAAGATCCCGAGCCAGTTCTCGGCCATAATTATCGTCAACATTGACAACTGCTTTTGGCACTTGCCCTTCCTGCGGAGAAAAAAGCTTTTTTTTGGCCTTAAAATAATGTTCCATATCCGGATGATAATCCAGATGGTCCTGGGTCAAGTTGGTAAAAACCGCGTAATCAAAAACTATCCCGGCCACCCTGTTTTGATCCAAAGCATGCGAAGAGACTTCCATACAGACAATATCGACCCCGTCCTTTTCCATCTCCCGCAAAATGGAATGCAGACGCAGACAATCCGGAGTAGTCATGCCCTCATCTTGAACAACTCCGGGCCAGCGGGTCTCAACGGTGCCTATCACCCCGACCTTGTAACCGGCGCTGCGCAGTAAGTGTTCCAAGATATAAGTAAAACTGGTTTTTCCATTGGTTCCGGTAACTCCGACTATCCTGGCCTTTAAACGCTTAGTGCCGAACGCAGCGCCTGCGAGTTCACCCAGAAACGCAGAAGGATCTTCGCAAAAAACAATTCGTTCATCTGCCGCAAAACCGCCTGCATCTTTTCGAACGACTGCATAAGCCGCTCCCGCTTCCAGCGCATCCTGGACAAACTTCGCGCCGTCCACCTTGCACCCGTTAAGGGCGACAAAAATATCGCCGGGGCCGACCAGTCGGGAATCGATTTGGATCCGGGCTGCGTTGCCGCTACTTTGCAACAGGCTTTCCCATTTACTGATCTTATCCATTGCCTGAGCCCTCAAGCCATAAAACGACCTGATTTTCCGGATTGAAATCGGCGCCAGGGCTTGGATTCTGTTTTGCTATAACAACCCCGTTCCCTTTCAGTTCCGGAATTGTTCCGAACTCCGCCAGAGCCTCTACCGCGCCGCGCAGATTCATTCCTCGCAAATCCGGCATTTTTCCTTGTTCAGTAACAACAGCAGCCGAAGAAGTTATGGCTCGCCGTAATTCGCTCCCGGGATTTTTCGCCATCAATTGTTTCGCCTCCGGCCGATCCGCAGGCAGCAATTCGCCCATGCCTTTAATCCGCATGCCAACTTCACGAACGACCGGTGCCGCGACCACCCCTCCATAAATATTTTTTTCAGGCTCATCGATTAAGCACATTATTACATATTTCGGCTGCATGGCCGGAAATAAACCGATAAATGACGCCACATAATTTCGGCTGTAACCTCCCTCCGGGGACGCCTTTTGGGCCGTTCCGGTCTTTCCCCCGACTTCAAGGCCTTTAATCCGCGCCCTGGTGGCGGTTCCGTCTTCCTGCACGACCTCCGCCAGCATAGAGCGGACCCGCGCGGAAACTGCCGAAGAAAAAACTCTTATCTTTTTTTGTTTAGGCTGGGCAGGATTCTTTATTATCCGCAATTCCTTACGCACCCCGTCATTGGCCAGACACAGATAAGCCCGCATAATCTGGAGAGGAGTGACAGCCAGGCCCTGCCCAAAAGAAGCCGAGACCAGATCCACTGTTGTCCATTTATGCGGCGGTCTCAGTATACTCCCGCCCTGTCCGGGCAAAGGAAGATCCAACGGTTCATCCAGGCCCAACAGTTTAAGATAATCGTAAAAACGTTGTGAACCAAGATCCATGCCGATTTTGGCCGCTCCGATATTGCTGGAGTAACGTACGACTTTGTTTACCGGTAGCCACTCGTATTCATGCGTATCTTTAATTTCATTTCCGGCAATTTTCCATTTACCGTTTTCACAGAAGTACAGTGAATCCGCTTGACAGGCTCCTTCTTCCAAAGCTGCGGCCACCAAAAAAGGTTTCAATGTCGAACCGGGTTCAGACAAATCGGTTGCGCTCCAGTTACGCCATTTAAAAGGAGCGCTGGTGCTGAAGCGGTTGGGATTAAAAAACGGATAGTGCGCCCAGGCCAGAATATCTCCATTCTCAACATTGGCGACGATGCATGCACCGCTCTTTGCCGAATATTTACGAACGGCGCGGGACAATTCCTTTTCCGCGACAAATTGCAGCTGACCGTCAATAGTCAGAACAAGATCCTGACCATTTACACTTTCTCCAGTTTCCCGCGCGTCAGCTATCAACGCTCCGGAACCGTCTCTTTGCATGACGATTCTTCTTTTTCTGCCCTGGAGATGCTTGTTCTGACTTTTTTCGAGCCCTTCAAGACCTTGCCCGTCAATCCCGGCGAATCCCAAAACCTGGCCGGCAAGCCGTCCTTGTGGATAAACCCGTTTATATTCCCGCAAAAGATGCACGCCGGACAATCCCATTTCGCTTATTCTGTTGGCGACCTTGTCCGTGACTTTCCGTTTCAGCCAGACAAAATTCTTTTTTTTCGTGAGCCGGGACAAAATACTGTCCCTGTCCTTTTCCAGTATCCGGGCAAGCTTGTGACTGCTGCCCTGAATATCCTCAATGCCCATCGGATTGGCGTAAACCGAATTGACTGTCACACTTCGGGCCAAAAGCATCCCCTGCCGATCATAAATTTCCCCCCTGCGGCCCAAAACCTTTTCCTGACACCAATACTGTCCCTTTGCCCGGCTCGCCAGATCTTCGCCGCGGACAATCTGCAGCTGATAAGCCCGGCCCCATAACCCGAGCCACAAGACAAAAATCAGCACACCAACACCAATTATCTTGGCCCGGCTAAAATCTTTTTCAGAAAATGTCTTCTCTTTTGAGCTCATTTTCCTTCCGGTTTTCGAATTTGACCCGTTTTCGGTTCCTTAAGTCCCTGTTCCCTGGCTATCTCCTGCAGATTACATGAGGACAAAAGATTATCGCGCTCTACAATCAGCTTGGATCGCAAATCGAGATTTTTCTCCAGAGCTTCCCGCATTTTTTCCAATTCATAGGACATATCCACCCGTTCGACATTAACCCATACCCGGGTCAGGCCCAGGATGATAAGCAAGAAAAAAGAGAACAGCAGCCAATAAGTTCTTTTCTTTTTTTGCATCAAGTCATCCGGTTGCTGAACATTAAAAAAGCCTCTCCGACCGTGATCAATTAATACTTAAACACAAATTTAGCTTATTGAAACGATTACAAAAAACCGTTTACAACCTTTCGGCCGCCCGTAATTTGGCGCTGCGGCTCCTGATGTTGCTTCTCTGCTCCTCTGTCGACGCCTGCACCGGTTTCTTGGTTAAGATGCGGATGCTTCTTTCATGTCCGCAACGGCAAACAGGTTCTTCCCGGGGGCAGATGCAGTCACTTGCTTCCCGGCGAAAAAACCACTTCACGATCCGATCCTCCAATGAATGAAAAGAGATCACAGCTATCCTGCCTGTCGGGGACAACCGGGGAATAATCCTTTCCAGAAAGGTCTCCAGAACAGTCAACTCTCTGTTCACGGCAATACGCAAGGCCTGAAACGTTTTGGTCGCCGGATGATTCCTGGATTTAGCCCTTCTTTTGGCCGGATAGGCACGCGATACAGCCTGCGCCAGTTGCAACGTGCTTTCAAAAGGCTCTTTCTGCCTTTCCTTGACTATGGTATTCGCAATCCTGGAAGCCATGGGTTCCTCACCATATTTGGATATTATATCCTTAAGCTCTGAAAATTCAGCCCTGTTCACCAATTGTTCGGCGGTTTCAAATCCCTGATTTCTGGACATGCGCATGTCCAAAGGACCATCACGCAGAAAACTGAAACCCCGGTCCGGATCGTCCAGATGCATGGAGGAAACCCCTAAATCGACCACGGCGCCATCAAGCCTGTCCCAATTCAATTCAGCCATCGCTGTTTCAAAGTCCTTGAAAGAAAGACGGAAAAGATGAATCCTATCGGAAAAACTTCGCAAATTTTCCGCTGCTATCCGCAAGGCACTATCGTCATGGTCTATTCCCAGAACATGCGTATTTCGAGGGCCCTCTTCCAGCAATATCCGGGAATGCCCCCCCAAACCCAATGTGCCATCTAAAAACCTGCCTCCTTTTTCCGCCCGAAGATATTTTGCCACCTCAGCGGACATTACAGGGACATGTACAGCTTGCATAATTAAAAGACCTTCACTAAAAATCAAATCATCAGCTCGACACCGCTTTCAGCCAGACTGTCCATAACATTCTCGAATTCCTGTTCCATCCTGCTCCGTTGCGATTCAAACCGATCCTGATCCCAAACTTCAAACTTCCGTCCAACCCCAGCCAAAACCACATCTTTGCTCAATCCGCCATATTCGCGTAGATAGGGGGGAATCAGTATCCGCCCCTGCTTGTCCAATGTTACTTCCATAGCCCCGGAAATAAAAAAACGATGAAAATCACGAAATTTTTTATTGGCCATGTTGAGTTTGCTGAAACGCTCTTCAATTTTTTCCCAGTGCGGAATAGGATAGCCGACAACGCAGTCATCAAAATTGGTAAGCATCAGTCGACCACATACATCTCCAGCATGAATCTCTTCTCGAAATTCAGGTGGGAGCATGATTCGACACTTGCTGTCCAAGCTTCTATGACTATGTCCTCTGAACATTTTACCCTGCTACCTTTTCCTTGTCTCCACTTATTACCACCTTTTACCACCCACTCTTACATGAAGCAAGAAAAAGTCAAGCTTTTTTTAAAAAAAGTTCACCCCTAAAAAATTGTACAAGTTAACATCTTGATTTCAATGAATTATAAACCTTACACGAGTCTGTAAATCTGCCTAATTGGCATTAGATGAGCAGTACTGAAAAATATTGCGTTTTTCTGATTAAAATTTGCTTATCCCTGATCCTTCGGGTATGCTATCTCCGTAAATACCATGTAACTATTCACCACACTAATAGTTCACTGGATTTTTTGCTGAACAAATACAATACCATTAAGAAATTCGTTTTTTAAATTCGTAAATAAGGACAAGACATGCGCACTAAAATAATTTGCACTGTCGGGCCATCAAGCAATTCCTCAAAAATACTAAGCAATCTGGTCAAATCCGGTGTTAGGATTTTCCGACTTAATTTTTCACATGGCAAAGCAAGCGATTTCAAGCTGATTGTTCAGAGGCTGCGCGATATCGAAGAAGAATTGGAAGTCGGTTTGACTTTGCTTCAGGACTTATCCGGCCCCAAAATAAGAACAGGGGAAATAGACCCATCACCCATGCGGGTTTCGCCTGATGAGATTGTTTTCATGGGCACGACAGCGGCTTGTCCCGCAAACAACAAAAAGTTCATACCGTTCGAGCATCCCGAACTCCTTGCCGAACTCGGAACCGGCGACATTGTCCGTTTAAGCGACGGAGGCCTCAAATTCAAAGTGGAGGCCGTTCGTAGCGGGCTTGTTGGCATGAAGGCCTTAACACATGGGCTGATTACCTCCCGCAAAGGAGTGTCCTTTCCGGGTAAAAAGACCAATGTTCCGGCCATGACTGAAAAAGACCACATCGACCTTGAACATGGAGTGGAGATGGGCATGGATGCGGTTGCGCTTTCATTTGTCCAGGGACCGGAGGATATCGCAAGGGCCAAAGCCATTTTAACCAGAAAATGCTGCAATATCCCGGTAATTGCTAAATTGGAAAGACAGGTCGCGGTTGACAGACTGCAGGACATTTTAAATATCGCCGACGGTATTATGGTCGCCCGCGGAGATCTGGGACTCGAATGTCCGCTTCCCACACTGCCGACACTGCAGAAAAGAATAATACGCTCGTGCAATGAAGCCGCAAAACCGGTCATTGTCGCTACCCAAATGTTGCTGTCAATGGTCGACAACACCATGCCCACCCGGGCTGAAACCACGGATGTCGCCAATGCCATCATTGACGGCGCTGACTGTCTGATGCTTTCCGAGGAAACTGCCGTGGGACAATACCCGGTTGAATGTGCACAATACATGGCTGATATTGCTCGAGAAGCCGAGGATCTTTACTTTGAACAATCAACGGGTCCGGTTGAACACCAGAGAAAAAACCCCGAAAGCTTTCTCTCTTACGCGGCATGTCTTCTGGCTAAAAACATCAACGGGCGGGCTCTGGTCGCGCACACGGATTCGGGGTCGACAGCCAGGCTACTAAGCGCCTGTCGTCCCGAACAGCAAATATTCGGAATAACGCCGTTCAGTTCCGTATCCAGATATCTGAATTTTTCCTGGGGAGTAATACCGGTACTTGTCCCTGAAAAACCTGAAGATCATCTGCAACGAGTTGAAAAATATATCCAGGACAATTCCAGATTCTATTCAGGAGAAAAAATGGTTATTACCGCCGGACATCCCAAATCCGGGGTAAAACATGCCCCTACAAACCTTTTAAAAATATTTACAAAATAGAATCATGAACGAACTACAGTCAGACATGAAAAATTTTGAGGAAGAATATTATCAAATTTCAGCCGATATCCTGCAGAGTTTTCCAAAATTTCGCCTGCCATTGAACTTGTACCATTTCAAGGAGGACTCGGCTTCACTGGTACCGTATTATTATGCGGACGAAAGGCTGTCTAAAGAAAAACAGGCCGAACTTTATGAATTCTGCGAGAACGGGATAATCTTCGTTGCCAGGTCTGACCATCACATTTACGCAAAGCATATCAGCAGGCAACTGGACCTGGTTCTGGTCGATAGCCACCTGCAGGCACGCGAAATAGCTTTGATTTTCAGGCACGCCTTGACTGACGACATAATCAACTTTTTTGATCAACCTGTTAAACCGGCTTTTGAGAAATTAAAGCATTCCATCGAAATATTTACAGAATATATCTTCGAAGACAAATACCGGATAAAAAATTTCTACTCCCGGCTGCACCCGGACTACAGCCTGGAAAAGGCGGCATTCAATGCCGGAATTCTGGGAACCTCCATTTATATGCAAATGCAATCGGACATAAAAAAGAAATACCTGGACCAAGCTGCTCTGGGTTTTTTTATTTACGACTTGGGAATGGCCAAAATACCCAAATTTATCCGCGAAAAAAAACAAAACCTGACTCCGCAGGAACAGCAAAAATTCTTTGAACATCCCAATAAGGGCACAGAAATACTACAAAAATTTGGTACAACTGAGACGCTGACTATTGGCAGCCTGCTTGAACATCATGAAAGATTGGATGGAAGCGGTACGCCACGCGGGTTAAAAGGAGCGGAAATCAGTATTAGCGGAAGAATAGCGGGGGTTGTGGATACTTTTATTGAACTGACTCTGGCTGGAAAGCAACACTTGCATACTGCGGCCCAAGCCACAAATATAATAAATTCCAACCCGTCCAAATTTGATTCAAAAGTAACCGGGACAATGCAAAATATTATGTTGTTACCTGTTTTTAATAAAACTTGACCGCAAAATCCTGATGACAGAACACAAAAAATAATTGCATTTTGCGTCCAGAAGCCGAAACAGCAAATTTAAGGGGCGGAAATTAAATTATTGTGGGTACGGGAGAAGAGTAAAAGGTAAATAACAGGTTACCCGGCAAGAAGAATGGTGGCGAAAAGGGATAAAAAAAAGCCCTGGCGACGTCCTACTTTCCCGCTCTTAAAAGAGAAGTATCATCGGCGCTGGAGG
>JBNJHA010000036.1:0-21650 GCA_051748085.1 Thermodesulfobacteriota bacterium | reverse complement strand
GCGGAGATAGTCCGCAAATACCGCCGCTTTGTTTACGAGACCGGGGCCGTGGACACCGGAAAAGGCAGGGCCATGGACGAAAAAGTGGCCGAAAAAGAGAGGAAAAAGGATTTTGAACTCACCCGGGCGGATATGTTCCGGCATCGCAGCCGCTACTTCATAGACGCAGGGGTAATCGGGGGTAAATCCTTTGTCCGGGATACATTCGACCAGTTCAAACATCTGCTTGGATCCAAGGATGAAAGGCGATTTACCCGTCTGGGCGGAGTTGATGGAGTTTATTCCATGAAGAGGCTTGGTTCTTGATTCGCAGGGCTTTGCAGTATGGGTTTTGGATCTAGTCGGAACTAATACAGATTAATACAGTTGACCTGTATTATCCATGCATGCAAAGAGGCTGCATTGTTGTCTTAATTCCGGACCACCATATCTGTCGGCAGGCATGCGCCAGCTAAGCGGGATATATCCCCGCCTTTTCCCAGACGGCAGGGAACACAACCGGGCATGTCTTTCAGGGTCGATTCAAGTCGATACTCGTGGACAAGGACTGGTATTTGCTTCAGCTATGCAGCTATATCCTAAGGAAATTATATGGAAAAATCCGTGATTAATTTTAACAACAGCTATGCAAGCCTCCCGGAGCGTTTTTATGAAAGAAATATGCCGACCTCATTTGCTGATCCGACGCTTCTGGCCTTCAACTACGGCCTGGCCGGAGAACTCGGTATTACAACTGAAAACCTAAGCGACAATGATCTGGCCGGTATTTTCTCCGGTCAAAAAATACTTCCCGGCTCGCAGCCGATCTCCCAGGGCTACGCCGGCTATCAGTTCGGCCATCCGGCACCGGTACTTGGTGATGGCCGAGCCCATCTTCTGGGTGAGACCGCGGGATACGATATACAGCTCAAGGGTTCCGGACGGAACTCCTTTTCCAGAGGAGGGGACGGCCGCTCGGCTCTCGGTCCGGTAATTAGAGAGTACCTGGTGAGTGAGGCGATGGCCAACTTAGGCGTCCCGACCACTCGCGCCCTGGCCGCGGTCAGAACCGGAGAAGAAGTTGACAGGCAAGATGGACCCGAGCCCGGCGGGGTATTTACCCGGGTGGCCAAAAGTCATGTGCGGGTGGGAACCTTTCAGTATTTCGCATTTAAAAATGACTTTGAGGCGGTGGAAATACTTTTAGACTATGTTGTTGATCGTTTTTATCCTGAATTAAAGGATTTGCCTTCCCCTGATAAATGCATGGGACTTCTTAGGTCTCTTACCCAGAGACAGTCGGAACTAGTTGCATCATGGCTTGCTCTGGGATTTATTCACGGAGTAATGAATACGGATAATTTTTCGGCTGTGGGTATTACCATTGACTACGGACCTTGTGCATTTATGGATGCTTTTTCCCATAATAAAGTATTCAGCTCAATTGACCAAGGCGGCAGATATGCCTATAACAATCAAATACCAATCGCCCTTTGGAATATCTATCGCCTTGCGGATTGCTTTGTACCGCTTGTTGACAGTGACGAAAAAAAGGCGGTTGATATGCTGACCGGAGCTCTCCGGGACAGTCCGGATTATTTTAAAGCGGCACGGGAGCGGAAAATGGCTGCCAAATTGGGTGTCACAGCCGCTGACAATACAACAAAAGAGACCAAGTCTCGCAGTTCCGCAAATGCCGATGAAATATCCGCCGCATCCGAAGTCGTAACACTTTTTCTGGACTATCTGGAAAAGGAGCAGCTCGATTTTACCTTGGCTTTCAGGTACCTGCCTGAACTCTACAGCGGGCAAACAGATTTTTATCCGGTAAGCCCTGATTTAAAACATTTCATATCCAGGTGGAAAGATCTTTCTCCTGACATTGATAATTTAAACAGCGTTAATCCCCTCTACATCCCGAGAAATCATCAGGTTGAGCGGGCCATAGAGTCATCTTACGCTGGTGACGACAGTGTATTTTTTGATATGCTTGAAGTAGGTAAATATCCATGGACTAAAAACAAAGATCTTCACCAGTATGCCGGACCGCCGGAGGCGCACGAGGTGGTTACGCGCACCTTCTGCGGCACCTGAGAGTCCGGCGGAATTAATTTACTTGATAATCACGCTCCAATTATTTACCTACGGTGCCAACGCGCAATGATCAGGAAGAGTTTATGACCACCGCCGGTGATCCGGGACGTTGGGGATGATTAATAGAAGAATATTTTTACAGCAGCCGCGTACTTTTTTGCTGTTGCAGGCTTAATTTCCAACGCCTGCTTTATACCTGCAAATAGGAGAACCAAATAAACTCTGGTGGCGGCCACTTGCTCCTGGATTTTTTGCAAACGGCTCCCTTTTGCAGGAATTGCGATTGCAGCTCAATACTGCACAAGCAGCCTGATCAGTAAAGTATTGTTGTTTTGACGGCACTGGTCGTTGTGTGCGGCGGGATATACATTCTGGTCGAAAAATTTATCACACACCTTGATCCGCAGAGCGGTATCGTTTTCATTTTCTGCCCTCCTGCCAATGCGCAGCAATGGCAACAGGGGCTGGACTGTCGTTTGTAACAAAAAGACCCGGGGAAAAATTTCTCCGGCAAGGAGCTCAAGGCGACCGGATAAACCGCGCGCCTTAGCTCATGCCGTTATGCCCGACTGGTTTTGGAACAAGGCAAAAAATGGAAATGATAATCTCGGAAGTCAATTAAAAACCCGATTATATGGATATGTGTATGGCGCAAATTAATGAGAAATTGGATCTGAGCAATTCGAACAGAACAAAAAAATATGAAAAAGACTGGAGATTAGAACTTGTTGCTTTAATCGGGTTTTGTTTTTCCGGTGCGATATTTATTGTATCAGGTATTAAAAACGGGGACATTTTTACTATAATAGGCAGTTTAGTCTGGATTACGTCGTGCGCCATATGGATGATTCCATATAGAAAATATTTTGATTCTCCAAAGTACAATCAAACCTGTGGATGTCATACAGCAAGACAAATTGAGCCGGACAAATAACCACCCGGAATAACAAAAATGCCGACTTATCCGGAGGGGGGGCAGAGGCCCTGTTATTTGTTACTCATAGTCCAGAACTTCCTGCAGGGCACAGACAATCTCTTTTTCCCTGTCACTTCCATTTACCTTGCCCCCACCACGCTCGACTACATAAAACACATCCACAATCTGATCCGAATGGGTTGCAATTAGTGCCCGTCCGATATCCAGTCTCAGGTCATTCAGGCATTTGCCGAGAAAATACAGAAGTCCGATGCGGTCATAGGATTTGGTTTCTATAATTGTCCAGAATTCAGACTCTTCCTGATTCAGACAGACCTGGGAATCGTTGTGCACACCGGGAAGTAAGGTGCTGGGTGTTTTTAACTGAATGGCTGATAATTTTTCAGCAGGGTCAAGTCTGTCTTCAAAAATACGGCGAATATTTTCTTCTATTCTTTTTCTCTTTTCATCAGGATAAAGCGGGTCCACCTGCCCTGAAACCTGCAATACATCTACTACGATCCCTTTATCCCAGACGTTGATCTGGGCACTGAGGATATTAAAACCTGCCAGAGAAACAGCTCCGCACAGCCTGAAAAAAAGTCCCGGAGAATCTTCGCCCACAAATATTATCTGATGAAAATTCTCCGAAGGGGAGTCTTTTTCAAAATGAATTGCAAACTCATCTGCATTTGAAGGAAAAAACAGTCTCCTGACTAATTCCAGATGATTTTCAAGTTCTTTTACAGAAAACTGCAAAAGATAATCAGGAGGCATGGCCTCAAGTAAACGGGAGAGTTCAGCGTCATCAAATTTGTCGTTTTGAGTTCTGAGCAGTTTTTCTTTTACGGTTTCCAGACTCTCAATGGCATAGGGTCTTGCAAACAAACCCCTTTCCAACACGGACAATACCTTGAAAAAAAGCTCATTGATAACAGACCGGTGCCATTTAGACCATGCCCTTGGCCCGGTAGCCTTTGAATCCGCCCATGTCAGAATCGTCAATCCTGCAAGACGTCGAATCGTTTTAACCTTTAAGGCCAGATCAGTGATAACCTTGTGATCCTCGATGTCTCTTCTGAAAGCCGTCTCCACAAGAAGAAGATGGTTTTTTACCCAGAAAACAATGTCAGCCGTGTCTTCCTCCGAGAGCCCCAGACATGAGCAGATATCAGACATAATTGCGGCTCCCCGGGCCGCGTGATCAGGATAAGGTTTGCCGATATCATGAAAAAGAGCGGCAAGAAGCAGACATTTGTCACTGCGAAGTCCCAGGCATAAGTCTTCGGGCAGTCCGGTTCTTTCAGCCTGTTTGACATAGCCGAAAGTTGTGACCAGGTGACGTCCGCACGGATGAATATGATAAGTGTCATACTGAACAAGATTCCTTACACGGGCAAAATCGGGAAACAACGCCCCCAGGATTCTGGTTTCAAGCATCTCATTCAATGCGCCTGCCGCATGAGGCAGGCCCAGAATATCCAGAAAAAGCAGAGGATTATTACACATTTCTTTTTCAAGGAACATTGCCCCGGCTGAATTGTTTTTTGTGGAATCAGTGTGCCGACTCGCACATGAGTCCATATTGGTCTGCTCAGTCTTATTAAGCGAGTGCGTCAGGTCACGCAAAAGTCTTCTGGTCTCCCAGGACAAAGGCAGTCCGGTCTGAGCCGACTGGGTAAAAAGCCTGAATACAATGGACGGCTCGGACACAACAGATTCCGGGAAAGCAAAGCCCAGCTCCCCTTTTTGTTCTGCAATGCCCTCATCAACCTCCCAGGGGACATCATGCCCCTGTCTTATGTTTTGCAGTGACCGCCAGTATGAACCGCATATGGCACGTACTCCGTCAATACAGTCCTGAAATTCCGCCAGGAACAGCTCAACGTCCGACTGATGGTCGCTGCCTGAATATCCCAGGCAGGAGGCGATATCCGGCTGCATTTCAAGGTAAAGTACATCGTTTTTCCTTTTGCCCAGACAGTGCAGGTGATTTCTTGTCTGAATCAGCCTGTCCCTGAACACTTTCAGGTCGGCAAACTCCGAAACAGGCAGAGAACCAGCGGTTTCAAGTTCTTCAAAAATGTCAATTCCGTCCCGAAGCCTTGCCGCCCAGAAAACCCGGTGAATATCTCTCAGTCCGCCCGGAGAGTTTTTCAGATCAGGCTCAAGCAGTCCCAGTCCGGCCGGATCCCCCGCCTTAAAAAACTGTTCCTTGAATATTCCCAAGAGCTTATCTTTACTGGAACGAACATTATTCTCAACGGAAATGCTGAACGATTCATAAAATTGCCGTGAACCTGCCAGGAAACGCATCTCCCACTGACTTATCATTGTTTCCGGATCATTTTGCGCCAGTTCGATGCATTCATCCGCTGTTCTTACTGCATGGGCAACATCCTGTTTTAAATCCCAGAGGGGAGTGAAAAGACAGCTCGCAAATTCACCGGCCCATTCCGGAACATGATTCTCAAACACAAGCAAAACATCTCTGTCCGAACACAGGCAGAGTTCCTGACGCCCATATCCGCCAACGGCAAGCAGAATAAAGGGGTTATCCGGGTCTTTTTCACCCGGAAATTTGTTTACAGCCCATCTGAAGTATTTATCAAAAGACTCCGTCACATATCTGATGAGCTCTGTCCCGCTGTGTTTTTGCGGACATTGTTGTTCAAAAAGTGCAAGAAATTGTTTTAATTCGTCAAGCATGCAGATTTATTCCTGAACTAAAGCGGTTCGCCGCAATTATGCAGCCCTGCACCCATCCGTATTATCCGTATTGCTGACGTCCAAATGCTATTGTCTGCTGCCGGGTGCAGGGCTGATATGCAAGTTACTAAAAAGCCCCGCAATGCAGGGCTCTATAATATCTTGAATTTATTAAAAAGATATTGATCTTACACAGCTTCGTCGCCGCTTTCGCCTGTGCGTATCCGCATCACGTCATCGACAGGGATAATAAAAATTTTGCCGTCTCCTATTTTTCCGGTCTTGGCCGCATTTTGAACGGCGTCCAGTGCTCTGGGCAGCATCGCATCATCCACGACAACTTCTATCTTAATTTTTCCCACAAAATCAACCATGTACTCGGCACCGCGATATACTTCCCTGTGTCCTCTCTGTCTGCCGAAACCCCTTACTTCCGAAACGGTCATTCCTTTTATGCCAAGGGCGGTCAGGCTTTCCTTTACTTCATCAAGTTTGAACGGTCTTGTTATTATTTCTATTTTTTTCATTGTTTTTCTCCTGACTTATCTATCTGTTATGACTGATAACCTGTTTCGCTGTGCTGGGAAATATCCATTCCTGCCTCTTCCTGTTCAGGCGTGACTCTTATGCCGATCCAGCTGTTCAGGACTTTTAATATGATATAAGTTACAATAAAGGAAAATACGCAGGTGGCAACAACCGATACGAATTGAATCCAGAGCTGGGCTGGATTACCGAAAAAAAGGCCGTCAGCGCCGTCCGGATTAATGGCGGTTGAAGCAAACAGTCCTGTTGCCAGAGCGCCCCAGATACCGCCCAGACCGTGGATCCCCACAACATCCAGAGAATCATCATAGCCGAAACGGGATTTGGCCGTTACTCCGAAATAACAAAGTCCGCCGGCCACCAGACCGATAATCAGGGCGGAAGTTGTGCCCACAAAGCCTGCCGCGGGAGTTATGGCAACCAGGCCCGCCACAGCGCCTGAAGCCGCGCCAAGGGTGGTAGGCATCCCGTGGTGTTTCCATTCCACAAATATCCATGAAAGAGCTGCGGCAGCGGCCGCAATATGAGTTGTCACAAAGGCATTGGCGGCCAGACCGTTTACTGCCAGAGCACTTCCGCTGTTGAACCCGAACCAACCGAACCAGAGAAGGCCGGCTCCCAGAACTGTCATGGGAAGATTATGAGGAATAAAAGAACGTTTTCCATAGCCTTTGCGTTTTCCGATAACAATGGCGGCGGCAAGTGCCGCAGCGCCGGAACTCATATGAACAACCGCGCCTCCGGCAAAATCAAGGGCGCCCATGGCACCCATCCAGCCGCCGCCCCATACCCAGTGACAAAGGGGACTGTAAACCAGAGTACACCACGCAACTGAAAATATGAGAAAAGCGCTGAACTTCATGCGCTCGGCAAAGGCTCCGGATATCAGGGCCGGGGTGATAATGGCAAACATGCACTGGAATATCATGAAAGCCATATGAGGAATATTGCCGGCAAGGTCTGCATTGGGCTCCATGCCGACGTTTGCCAGTCCCAGAAAGTTCAGCCCTCCGATTACGCCTCCGATATCTTTTCCAAATGAAAGTGAATACCCCCAGAGAATCCAGACCATGGTAATCAGACCCAGGGCTATGAAACTCTGCATGATTGTGCTGAGCACGTTTTTACTGCGGGTCATGCCGGCGTAAAACAATGCCAACCCGGGTGTCATCAACATCACAAAGGCTGAACATAAAAGAATAAAAGCGGTATCTGCTGCGTTCACTTCTGTAACCTCCTTATAAATGGCGGTACGATTGTTTCATGCATTGCCGCCCTGAAGCAGACAACGTTTCTATTTACTTCTGAGCAGCCCGGCCATGAAAAATGACAAAATTGAAATAACAGGAAGCAATCCCTGTGCCATAAAAAATATATAATAAAAGTAGGTTGTTAAGATAATATGCTCGCAGGGTAAGACTTTTAATTCACAAAAATGGAAACTTGAAAACAGGAAGTGTCAAGGCTTTTTACGTTTATGTAAAATTCGACTTCCTTTGTTATTAGCTCTCCAAGGCTGTCCTGAATGCTTTGCTTATCCATTCTTACGCAAGTACATCGTGAAGTGGATCACAATCGGAAATCTGCCACAGACTGCTGCCGTTCAGGGGCGCGGTGAACAGCACCCTAGCTCCTATATGTCAGGAAAGATGCCGCTGCGGTAAAAGTCCTCCCGGCCCGGGGGCTGCAGGGAGACCTTGGGCAAAAATTCCCCGTGGCGCATAAAGTAGCCGGCCTCGTGCACAGGGCGGGGACGAAAGGGGGCATGCACAGCTGATTGGTGGCCAGGGCGGCGATTTTGTTCAGGAGGGCGGGGCGTTTGCTTCAATCGTCGCTTGAATATTGAGTTTGACAGATGTAACTCAAGAGGTTGCAGCAGAATGTATGATTAAATCATTCAAGCATAAAGGATTGAAGGATTTTTTTATAAGGGAACCAAAAAGTGGATTCGCCCGGAACATGCTGACAAGATAGCGAGGATACTGGATTGATTAAACAGTGCTGGTGATATTATTGACATGAATTATCCCGGCTCTCGTTTGCATAAACTTGCAGGAAATCTGAAAGGCCAATATTCGGTCAGGGTGTCTGGAAATTGGAGAATATTTTTTGAATTTAAACATGGTGATGCTTATATCGTTAATTACGATGATTACCATTAAGAATGGTGAGTTATTATGGAAAGCATGAAAAGACAACCAACTCATCCGGGATGTATTCTTAAGTTTGATTATCTTGAGCCTTTGTCCATATCCGTTACAGAAATGGCCTCAAAATTGAATGTATCCAGGAAAACTTTATCAAAAATACTTAATGAAAAAGGTGCGGTAACTCCTGACATGGCTTTACGTCTTTCAAGGGCGTTTAACACAACACCTGATTTATGGTTAAATTTACAGAAAAATTTTGATCTGTGGAAAGCAGAACATTCATCAAATGATTGGAAATCAGTCCATCCATTTCATGATCAGTTGCTTCACTCCGGTTAAACAGTTCTTGTCCGGAAATTAAAAAATTTCATTTCCGGATGGAAACTAAGTAATTTTAAGCTGTTATTTTGATCCGAGCAGCCTTTTCTGGGCCAGTTTGGAGAGGACGAAGGTAAGGGAAAAAATAAGTACGAAAAAAATAGGGCCGAGGACAAGGGAGCCGAGCAGCCATTCCCACAGGCGGTAAAATCCCTCCCGGCCCAGGGTCTGCAGGGAGACCTCGGTCAGGAACTCCCCGTGGCGCATAAAGTAGCCGGCCTCTATGCACAGGGCGGGGACGAAAGGGGGCATGCACAGCTGATTGGTGGCCAGGGCGGTGATTTTGTTCAGGCGAAAGAACCCGGTCAGAAACATAACGCTTATATAGTGCAGCCCGAATATGGGCAGGGCCCCGATCAAGACACCGAGACCGCCGGATACGGATAATTTGAGCGGGGTGTTCTCCTTTTCCAGAAGCAGGCGCAGGGATTTAAGCGGATGCAGCGGGCTTATGTTCTGCTTTTTGTCCGTGGTGTACTGCCGGTGGGGAAAAGGGAGCATCGCCCGGGTGGTCAGCCGGGTGTTTAAAAGGGATATGCGCAGGTTGTCCTTGAATTTGTCAAAATGGGAGATGCGCTTCTTGGCCTCGGGGTAGTGCACCTCTATCCAGGCCTCGCGTACGTTGAATCCGGCCCAGAGCGCCCGGACCAGGATCTCCACCTCAAAGGCGTAGCCGTTTTCCCTTGTCTTCAGGGTATTTAAGACGCCCACGGGATAGATCCGGAAGCCGCTTTGCACGTCGCTAGTTCTGGTCCCGGTCTGCACCCGCAGCCAGAAATTGGAAAAGGACCGGCCGAACCTGGACGCCCCGGGGACGTTTTCTTCCGGAAAAAGCCTGGCCCCGACCACAATGGCCGAAGGGTCCTCTTCCATCTCCGGAATGAGCTTGAAGATCTCCTGCGGGTCGTGCTGTCCGTCCGCATCCACGGTGGCGATATGGGTTTTGCCCTTTTCCCGGGCATAATCGGCCGCGGTGATGATCGCCCGGCCCTTGCCTCTGTTTTGGGAATGCCGGATCACCCGCACATCCATATCGGCAAGCAGGGGGGCGACCTCCCGGCTGCTTCCGTCGTCCACGACCAGCACGTCCAGTCCGGTTTCAAGGGCGGCTTCGGCCACGGAGCGCAATGTCTCCGGGTGGTTGTATACGGGAATGACCAGGAGCAATTTGTCCTTTAAAAGCGGATCAATTTGTCCCATAAAACGCCCTTGTAGCCGAAGTTGCGCATGACATGCATCCTGTCCATGCCCTGCGATGGCGGAAATATGCGGTCGCTGCGACCGGCGAATCCCTTTTCCAGTTCCCGGTTCATTTCTTCCCTGTCCACTCGCGGAGAGAAATAAAATATCGGCCTTAAAAGCGAGGCGTCCGGCTTAAGGACTCCCTCGCGCACGGACTGTTCATGAAGCGGGGTGTTTTTAAGGATGCGGATTCCGGAGAAGGGAAAGACCACGCATTTTTCAAGCCGGTTCAGATTGTCGATCCCTTCTTTTACCGTGTCCATATCCTCACCCGGGCCGCCGAAAATGACGAAATGGGCGCAGGGTATTTTAAGCTTGGTGCATTTCTCCTGAAAGGAAAAGACCGTGTCCATGTCAAACGATTTGTTCAGGCCTTTTAATGTCCGGTCAGTGGAGGCGTCCGTGCCCAGCTCAATGCATTGCAGCCCGGCCCGGCGCAAGAGTTCAAGCTCCCGGACGGAGATTTCGGCCGGGTGGAAAAAGGCGGACCATTTGACGTTTATATCCCGGCGCACGATTTCTTCGGCCAGTTCCAGGTGGTGTCCGCCCGGGTCATTGAAGACCGAATCCACGAAAAAAAATTGTTCCGGGGAGTAGCGCTTATTTAAAAGCGCCATTTCTTGGACGACCTCTTTTACATCTCTTTTTCTGGGAAATCCGGGCTCAAGGGCCGGGTACGGGCAATAGGCGCAACGGAAGTTGCATCCCCGTTTGCTCTGGATATTTATGACCCCGCTGGTTTTGAGGTAATGCCGGATAAGGGGTGCGTTTTCTTCCCCGCCGTGGATTTCCGGACCGGGTATCGCCCCGAACATCTCAAAGGAATTTATCAGCCGGGGAGGGTCGTCTCCCTCTTCTATCCGGGACAAGAGCCAGGGAAAGCTCCTTTCCCCCTCGCCGATCACCCCGTAGTCCGCGCCCACGTAGTCCATGATCTCCGCGGCCAGGAGGGAGAAGCCCGGCCCGCCCATGAACACCGGGCGATCGCTCCATTTTTTCACTTCCCGGACTATTTCCCGGATCTTTTCCAGGTACCAGTTTTCATCGCAGGAATAGGAATCCACATTGTCAATATTGCGCAGGGAAATGGCCAGGTACTGCGGATCAAAATCCCTGAGAGTCTCCCTGAGACCCGGCCCGCCGCCTTCCCGGGCCAGGGAATCGAATACGCGGGTTTCATGTCCGTTCCCTTGCAGGGCCTTTTGCAGCACGGCCAGACCCAGGGGATATACCTCATAGGGCTCGGCGCAGGTGTTGGCGGAGATGAGAAGTATCCTGGCCATATTACAGATCGCCCGCCTTCCACCTGGCGCAAAACCGGGCGTAGAAATCGGGAATAGTGAGCATGTATTCCCCGCTTGGGTCCACGAACATCTGCACGGAATAGCCGCAGGCGACAAGGTCTTCGTTTTTGTTGAACACGGCGAATTCGTGGTTGATCCGGGCCGCCTCGGACCAGACCATGCCCGCCTGCACCCGGAATTCTTCCTGAAACCTGAGCGGCAGGGAATAATCCACGTGCATCTTCTTGATCGGAGCCAGGACATTGTGGCGGTGGAAATCCTTGTATCCCACCCCGTACTTGTCCCCCACAGCCACCCGGGCGTCCTCGAAATAGCTGGGATAGCGGCCGTGCCAGACAATGCCCAGGCAGTCCACTTCCTCGAAGCGAACAGTCCTGGAGATCCGGGCGGTAAGAGGAGGCGGTGCGCCCTGCTTTTGCTTGAAAAACCGGATCTTCATTCCCCGCTCCCGGCCAGGTCCATCTTGAAGCTGGAAGCGGTCTCTGCCGGTCCGCTTATGCGGCAGCTTACAGTCATGTCCGGCCCTTCCTCCTTTTCAATATTCACCACCGCCTTGATGGGCATCTCCGGTCCGAGCACGGAGGAGAATTTTGCCTTTTGCACCCGGACGGGCTCAAATTTGTTTTCTTTTATTTCCCGGACTATGAAAACGGCCAGGGAGAACTGGACCACTGCCGGGAGGACCGCATTATCCGGAAAATGCCCGGCAAAGCCGATGAATTCAGATTTAAACCGGAATTCGCCGGTCCAGCCCTCTTCTTTCCGGACCACCGGGGAGGTGGCGCTCTCCCGGATCTGCTGCATTATTTTGCTGGGCATGACTCCTCCGCTTCCTTTAGTTTGAGGCTTACCCGAAAGTCTTTTCCTTTGTAGATTATGGAGGCGGGAATTTTGTCCCCGGCCAGCGGCGTGTATTCCTTAAAGGCAACCCTCCATTCGGGGTTGTCCCCGGCCGGTTTCTTTTCCCGCAAAAGCCCCCGGGCGTCGTATATGTATTCAACCGGACCGTCTTGTGTTTGGACGCAGGCCAGGATGCGGTCTTCCTTTAAGAAGCATTTTTTCCCCTCGTCCGGGCTGAAAAAGGAGCGCCGGACGCTTTTGCCCACCAGGGAGGCGAAGTTCGGTATCCTGTTCAGCCCCGGCTGTATGTATCCGGATTCGGTCCGGTTTTCAAATACGGTCAGGCTGAAGAGCTCCATGCCAAACGTGCTCCAGACCTTGACCCGGGCCCGCTTTGCCTCCGGGTGCAAAAGCATGAATCCTTCCACCGGAATTTTTCGGCCCGGGAAGGCAATGCTTCCGGCATGGCGCAGATGATAGGCGCCGTCTTTTTCATTCCATTGCCGCGGGCATTTTACCATGCGCGCCTCTCCCGGATCCGGGCAGGACCTTGGGGAAAGCGTGCACCCGCTGATAAAAACCATAATTATTACGGCCAGTATTCTTTTCATGTCTTTCTCCCGGCTGCGGGCAGGATCAAAAGGGCGCAGGCGGATGCCGCCAATACCCCGATCAGAACGGACAGTCCCAGGGAGTGCAGGGCCGGGTGTCTGGCAAACACAAGCGCCCCAAAGGCCAGAATGGTGCTCAGCCCGGAGATGAAAACCGCTTCCGGGGTGTTGACGTCTCGTCTTGCTCTTCCCCGATAAACCATAAATATCCCGTAATCCACCCCAAGACCAATGACCAGGGGGATGCCGGCCACATGAAACAGGTTCAGGGCCGTCCCGGTCAAGGCGAAAATGCCGGTCAGGGCCAATACCGCGCTAAGCGGGGGCAAAAAGGCCAGAAACATCTCCCGGGGCTTGCGGAAGATGACAAGAAGAAAAGCGGCTATGACCAGAAATCCGAGGCCGGCGTATAAAAGCAGGTCCTTTTTTACACTGCCGCCCAGCCTGCGGCGCATTTCGGACTCGGACACGAGGTGGATGCCGGGCCTCTCCTCCGCCCGGGCCGAGAAGGCTTGCTCGGCTCCGTTCCCGGATCCGGGATAGCTGAAAACAGCCTGATTGAGCTCTCCCGATCCCAGGAAAAGCTGGGTGAGGTCTCCCAGTCCGAGGCGGTGGACATCGTTCAGGGTGATTCTTTGGGGTGCATTTTCGGGGTCGGTCAGCCTGAAAAAGGAGTCAAAGGCCGAGGGGCTGAACCCGAAATCGGATCCGGCTTCTGTGAGCCATTTTTCTATTTTTTCCCTTTTTTCCTCGTCCCAGAACTCGCGCCAGGCGGCCAGGTTGAAGGCCTGGGTCTTTTTAGAGGGCAGAAGCGGGCTTATGCTGGCCATGTCCCGTCCGCCATCCCCAAGCTCGCGGTAAAGGATGTCGTTTAGGTGCAGGCTGTCCTGCAGGGTGTCCCCATGGGCAACAAACATGGTGTTTCCCTGCCTGCCTCCCTGCATCTTTTTTATTTCCTTTTCCGTTTGCTTAAGTTTTTCCGGGAAATACCCCACCTCTCTTAGGTCCCCGCTGAAGCGGATGAAAGGGGCGGCGCAGCCCAGAAGGAAAAGGAGAAAGATCCAGAGCCAAAGGAAATTTTTCCGGGGTAGGGGCAGGGAAAAGACCTGCCTGTCCCGGGATTTTCCCCCGGGGTTTTTTAAAAGCGCCGGCAGAATGAACAGGGCGAAAAAACAGGCGATGACTATTCCGGTGACCGCGAGAAAGGAAAGCTGTCTGATCCCGCTTATACTGGAAAAGGAAAGGACCAGAAAGCCGAAACAGGTGGTAAGGCCGCTGGCGGCAAGGGGGGTAAGGACTTTACCGGCCCGGTTCTCCCCGGGCTTGCCGGTTTCCCCGGCCATGTACACATGCACCCCGAAGTCCAGGGTCAGCCCGAGAAGCACCGCCCCGAATCCCAAAACTATCCCGGACAGGGCGGAGAATGTCAGGCAGTAGGCGGCGGTGGCCCAAAGCAGGCTGCAAGCCGGGAGCAACACCACCCAAAGGGCTCGGGCCCGGCGCAGGAAAAGGCCGAAGACCATAAGCAGACCGGCAAGGGATATGCCCAGGACAAGATTCATGTCCGAGCGGATAATCCGGGCATTGGCAGCGGAATAGACGTGGGCGCTTACCGGGGTGTATTCAATATCCGGGGGAAGGGTTTTTGCCCGCACCCGGTCCAGAGCGGCGAGCATGTCCTTCGACCCTTCCGAGTCGGTAGGCTTCACCGTGCAGGTGGCGGTCACAAGGGCGCTTTTCCCCTCTTTGTCCAGGACAAATCCCTTGCCGGTTTTAAGCGGAGCAAATCCGCGCAGCCCCTTTAGCCTGGAGAGGAAGAAGCGGCGGAGATCAAGCGGGTCCGAGCGCACCGCTTCCTTCAGGACAAATCCCCGCGGGCCGGTCAAAAGGGCGTGGTTCTCGCGCATGCGCTCCCGTACCCGGGCGGGGTTCAAGTCCTTCCCCAGCTCGGTCAGATCCTGCGGTGCAAGCAAAAGAGGCAACCGGGAGAGGTAGAAGTGTAGAAAGGCCCGCGGGTCGGGATTCTCCATGCCCATTACCCGGGGGAAGTATTTCTCGGGCAGACTGTCCGCGAATTTTTGGGCCGCGCTTTTTAGCTCATCCTCGGAGATGTCCGGCCCGGCCGCGAGGCGGATAAATATTTTGTCCGCCCACGGCGAGTTGCGCAGAAAGCGCATATCCCGGAGCACGTCTTCATCCCCGGCCGGGAGCATCACCGAGATGTCCTCGCTTGCCCTGTCCCGGTTCAGGTAGATGCACGCCGCGGATGCAAGGCTCAATACCACAACCACAAGCAAGGCTGTTTTTTGGGAGATTTCAGGCACTTTTTTGGGCCATCCGGAAAGGATCATTGATGAAAAATGCCCTCGGGCGGGGAGGTGTTGATTTGCGTGTCTTCAAATTCTATCCGGGTGTTGTCCCCGTCCGGCTCAAAAAAAATGATTTTCTTTATAACCCCCTTTTTTTCGGACATGTGGATGATCAGTCTGGATATCACCCCGCGCATGGATTCGGTCTTGGGGATGAGCTTCAAGACCAGGGGGTCTTTTTCCCGCACGCTTATATCGTATTTTTCCTGCAGGCGGTCGATGTCCAGCCTGGACCAGGCGATAAGCTGCTCGGAGAGGGTGTCCCAGAGGGGGTTGCCTGCGGCGTTTATTTCTTTTTCCCCGGAGATTTCGTCCCATTGCATGCCCGAGTCCCCGCACAGGGCGAATCCCTGTTCGTAGGGAGCCGTGTATTCCCAGCGCAGACAGTCCGGGTTGCGGAAATAGAACTTGCCCCGGGACTCAAGCTTTTTATCAAACACGGAGAGGTGTTTTTCCTGCACGAATCGGCTGGAGATGGTCTTTACCTTTTGGGCATGGCTTTTAAGGGAATCAAGGATCTGGGCGTCGGATCGGGCCAGGCCGGTTCCGGATGGGAAGAAAAGGGTGAGAAGAAAAAGAAACAGAACTGTCCGTTTCATGTTTCCTCCAGGGGAGACCACAGCTTGAGCCTGGCCCGGCAAAGGTTTTCCCCGTCCTCCGGGGATATTTCCCCCTCGGCCACTGCGAATTCCTCGAATTCCCCGACCGTGTACACCCGCACATAAAGGGGCCCTTGGCAGGGGATGTCTCTTAAAGAGGAGCGCTGCACCCCGACCAGAAAACCGGTCTTCAGGGTTTTTCCCTCCAGCAAAGCATGCCAGGCGCGGTAGGCGGCGTAAGCCTGGGCGATCATCTCGATTCCGGCCAGGCGGTCCAGGCTTACCCCCCGGCTGAACGGGCAGTCCGGGCCGGGTTTGGCCCGGACGAGCGCTCCCTCGCCGGAGCATTTAAGGAGTTCGTCCACCACAAGCATGGGCGGCTTGTGCGGAATGATGTCCTTTATTTTCGCCGGAAGCTGCATCATTTGTCCTCCCCGGTCCGCCCCAGCCAGCACAGCGGGTCCTCGGCCAGGTAATCGCCGCTTACCTGATAGGCCGCTCCCCGGCATCCGTAGCAGGGCGGGTTCAGTTCGCACTCGGCGCATTTGCCTTTGATATTTTTGTGGATATCTCTGAGATCCCGGAATACTCGGCTTTCGGAGAGTATCTCTTTCAGGCCTTTTTCCCGGATGTTCCCCCCGGAGACAGTCACCCCGGGACAGGGGAAGATTTCCCCGGTGGAGGTCACCGTACAGGAAAACAGATGCCTCCTGCAGGTGAAAGCGGCTATGGGCGGTTTCGGGGTCCAGTCATATCCGAAGCGTTCCCGGTCTATTCGGGACAGGTCGGAAAAAAGCGGGGCAAGATCCTGCGGAGGGACGTGCAGCCCCGGATTGCCGCAGGCCCGTCCCTGATCGGTCAAGGTCTCGAAATAGGGGGTTATGTTCTTTTCCCGCAGATAGGTCCACATGGCCGGTAGTTCGCGATAATTTTGGGCGCAGACTATGGTCTGGGCCCCCAGGGGGAGGTCGGCGGCCGGGTATCCGGCTGCAAGCAGGTTTTCCATTCCCCGGCCAATCATTTCCGCCGCGCCCTCCTTCCCGGCAAGGACGTCCTGCACCCGGGGATTTAAGCTGTTCAGCTTGATTACCGGTTTTATTTTCCTCTGGGCCAAAAACTCGGCCATGGCCGCATCGATGCGGGTGGCATTGGTAAAGAGCTCAATCTCCAGGCCCTGGTCGAACAAGAACTGCAGAACCTCTTTTATCCGCGGGTATAAGAGCGGCTCCCCGCCGCCCAGGACTATTATCCGCCCCGCTCCAAGTTCCTTGGCCTGCAGGACGGCATTTCGGATCTCCGCAAAGGTGAGTTCCCGGTCCGGGTGCGAGGCGTTTGCCTGGGCGTAGCAGTAAATGCAGCGCAGATTGCATGTTTTGCTCAGCTCCAGCTCCATGGTCAGGAGACGACCGTTTTTTCGGGCCTCCTCTATTTCCGTTTCCGTGAATTGGGGACCCCAGCAGTTATCCATGATAAGGGGAAAGCTCCGGTTTGAAGTGGGTTTTCGTGGACAAGCCTTTCTAAGGTTTTAATCCGCAGACTGTCTCAATAATCCAAACCGGCGCGGTATTCAAGGCGCTAAAAAAGGGATAAATGAATCTTGGCGGCCTTGTTGATTTGTTGCATGAGAACATTCTCAACTTCCCCAAGATATTTTATAAGCCGATTTTTGTCCAAGGTCCGGATTTGATCCGCTTTTATTTTGGAATCCTTGGGGAGATTGGCGGTGCCCCCGGGCAAGAATACTTCAAAAGGATAAATTCTGTCCGTCCGTTTTGAAGTTATCGGGAGTATGGTGACTGTGCCTGAATACTTGTTGTTCAGGTTGTTGGAAATGGCAAGAACCGGTCTGGTCTTGGCGATTTCGCTGCCGGCGGCGGGATCCAGCGCTGCCAGATAGCACTGCCCACGTCTAATATTCATCCAATCCTTCCATGTCCGCGGCCTCGAATTCCCGGGACAGTTCCAGGGCTTCTTGTCTGCCCTCAAGGTATCCTTCCTTGAGCAGGAGGCTTAACTCTTCCTTTTGCCTGCGTTCGATTTTTTCCATTACCGCAGTTGTAATAAAACGGCTACGCTCTCTGGGTTCGGTTATGCTGTCCAGGGATTTGAGTACATCTTCAGGGAGGGTTATGTTTACTCTGACTGTATCCTTGGCCATATTTAGCTCCTTTAGTGTGTATAACTATGAGTATTAAAATAGCTATAGCAAAAAAAATAGTCAAGAGTACATTATTTTCCTCGACGATTTGGCAGACAAGGACAAGTGAAAAAAGTCGAAAAGGTGGTTGTATTTGATGAAGTCGTCCGGGACTTCAATTTGTAAATGTTATCCAGTTTCCATCCGGAAATGGTCCTTTTCCAGTTTAACGGCGTCAATTTGCGTAATTATTCGATCACGTATTAAGGTACGCTCGTTCATAATCACTCAATTTCCTCGGTAAACAGGAAAAAATCTCATTTCCGAACTGGAAACCCGATATTTATAAATCCGAAAATTTTTTAATTTCCGGATAAGAACTATCTAAAGAAATCAGCCCCGTATTTCAGGGCGGTAAAAACAATGATTCCCGCCAGCATCCATTTGATTTTGCTTGCCGGTACGAATTTCTGGCACCTGGCCCCCAGGTACATGCCGGCCAGTCCTCCCAGCCCGAATAAAAATCCCAGGGTCCAGTCCGGGGCCACGGACATGTCCGGGTAAAACGGGGCTATGGCCTGGTAGAAGGCAACCCCGGCCACGGAGGTTACAAAGGTGCCCATCAGGGCCGCTCCGGCTACTGTGTACACCGGGAGGCCGAAAAAGGTCACCAGAAAGGGAGCGATAATCGCCCCGCCCCCGATTCCGTAAATTCCGCCGACAATGCCCACGATAAAGCTCAGGCTGAATAGCCCCCAGAAGGAAACATCAAAGGACTCCCCGTGAAAGGTGTAGCCCAGGCGTTTCAGATTGAAGCGGGTAACCCGCACCACGCTTTGCTCTGTTTGGAAACTCCCGGATTGCCGCCGGTTGCGGATCATTTCTTGGAAGCGTTTTTCACTCTCAGTCTTTCCCCCTTGCCCGGCTTGTTTGCCCAAAAGCTCCCGGATCAGCTTGCCCCCGATGTACAGAAGCACGCAGGCGGCAAAGAGCTTGAAGTGCTTGGGGTCCGGAAGCCAGGCGACACGGACCAGGGCCCCGAGGAACACCCCGGGAAGGGTTCCGGCGACCACGATCCAGGTCAGGGGCCAGACCATGCGGCCTTCCTTGATGTAGCGATACACCCCCCCGGGGATGGCCACCACGTTAAAGAGTTGATTGGTGGCGCTTACCGAGGGGTGCACATATCCCAGGAAAGTCATTTGAAAGGGCAAAAGGAGAAAGGCCCCGGAAACACCGCCCATGGAGGTGAAAAAGGAGATCACAAAGGCAACCGCCGGCGGTATCCAGGGGGCGGTTTCTATTCCCGCGGTAGGGAAAAACATGGGCTCTCCTTAGGATAGCGTCTGTTTGCCATTAGCACACAAATTATTCCGTTATGCTCCGGATCAAACCTGCACAGCTTATTCATATACCCGGAAAACATTGTGCCGTGGATGGTTTTGGGCAATCCAGAGCCTCGATGTTTAAGATTGAAAAAAGCGATTCGAAGATCGCTATAAGTATTGAAGTTGGACTTTTGTACCGAAATTCAAGCGGAATAGAAAGGTTTGATTGCCGGGTCCCAGAAAGCAGACTGCTTTAAAGCAACATGGCGGTATATTGGAGTTAGGCCCCTACATTTCATTTTCAACCGGCTATGTTAAAGAGGTTGGTCACCGGAGAGTGGTTCCAGGAGATTTATTTGTTTTGCTTCCGGACCGTGCATGGCATGCCATAGATCCCAGTCCTGCTGCAGGCCAAGCCAGAAATCCGCGGACATGCCCACAACCCTGGACAGCCGCAATGCGGTATCCGTGGTTACGGAACGCCGGCCTTTTATGATTTCGTTCAAACGAGGGTAGGATACGTCCAAGCGACGAGAAAGTTCCGCCTGTGTGAGACCGAGAGGCTTAATAAACTCCTCGAAAAGCATCTCCCCCGGATGCGTTGGAGGGCGGTTTTCAGGCAGTCGCCGACCAACCGTTTCTTTAGTGGTAATCCGTGATCTCGATTTCGTAGGCATGGCCTTCCTCCCATATAAAGCAAATTCGATATTGCTGGTTAATGCGTATACTGTATTGATTCTTCCGATCGCCTTTTAGACGTTCCAGACGATTGCCGGGAGGCGTTTTAAGCTCGCTTATTTCCCGGACACGGTTTATTTGATCCAACTTTCTGCGTACAACCGGCCATAGTGATTGCGGACAGCATTTTCGAGCTGCCCGTGATATTTCGCCATCAAAGATATCTTCGGTGCCGGTAGACTTGAAAGTTTTTATCATGCACCCTATTATAACGGACCTTATTATAGTGTCAAGTAGACGGTATATCCGATCCGGAAATTGTTCAGTGGATTAGCAGGCTGTTGAAAATCTCCCAATTGCTGCGTCGCTACAAAAAGTTCAAACTCTAACGTATGTCTAAATACGCTGCGACCTTGAACTTTTTTTGCTCCTTGCACTTGGAATTTTTGAACAGCCTGCTTAATAAGGACTTTTTCAACACGCTGTTAGAGACCATTAAGCGGATATTATTCCCGGTTTTCCCCGGCCAGGAGGGCGGCTCCGAGGGCGCCGGTCATCTGGGGGTTTTCCGGGATGCTGATTTTTGTCTCCAGGGTTTGTTGAAGAAGGCTTACCATGCACGGGTTGTTGGCCACTCCCCCGGCAAAAACCACGTTATTCGGGGCGTTGCTTACTCTCTTGAGCATTCCCGCCGCTCTGCGGACTACGGCGGAATGCAGACCCAGGGCGATCTCCCGGGGGCTTTCCCCCCTGGCTATGAGCGAAGTCACCTCGGATTCGGCGAATACAGTGCACATGCTGTTTATGGTGAGAACTTTTTCGGCCTTGAGTGCTTCCGGGCCGAATTTCGCCAGGGAAAAACCCAGGGCCGAGGCCATTATTTCCAGGAATTTGCCGGTTCCGGCGGCGCAGCGATCGTTCATCTCGAATTTCTTGACCCGTCCCTTTTCCGTCAGGGCAATGGCCTTGCTGTCCTGGCCGCCGATGTCCAGGATTGTCAGTTCGTTTCCGAACAGGTGGCTTACGCCGCGGGCATAGGCCTTGATCTCGGTTATAGTGGGTGCGTCAAAGGAAATTTCGAACAGATTGCGGCCGTATCCGGTGGCCAGGATACGGTCGTATTCCCTGCCGGCCAGGATATTCGTGGCTCCGCGCATGGGATCGAATCCCGTGTCGGTTTGTGCCTTGTCCACGATTTCCCCGTTTTCCAGGATGACCAGCTCAATACTCCTGGACCCGATGTCTATGCCCGCCGTGCGCATCGTTGATTCCCTTGCTTATTTCAGCATTTCCAGAAAGGCCTCGATTCTGGTCTTGAGCTGTCCGGCATCCTCCATGCCGTAGTCGGTCTCCACCCGAAGTGTGGGGATGTCCTCGGCCTCGAGCGCCTTTTCCACGGGAATGGACTCCATGATATACGGCTGGCAGAACTGCAGGCTGTAGTGGAGAACCCCGTCCGCTTTCGTGTTTTCGGCCATGGTCTTGATCTGTTCCAGCCTTTCCGGATTGGGGGTGAAAATGGCGCATTCGATGCCCAGATAGCGGTCCACCAGGGCGTCGATGAGTTCATCCAGGGAGTCCCCGGAGTCATCCACAGCATTGCGGTTGCCGCGTTCGCCCACGCAGGACTCCTCACCGACGATTACTCCGCCCGCGCCCTCGACTATGTGCGGCATTTTCCAGTTGGGAACGGCCATGGGGCATCCGGATACAAGGACCCGGGGCGTGCCTTTTTCTTTTGCTCCCTCGCCGGACTGCACCCTTTTTTCC
>JBNJHA010000035.1:0-22556 GCA_051748085.1 Thermodesulfobacteriota bacterium | reverse complement strand
TTCGGTTATATTCAGCAAGGCCGCAACCTCGCTTCTTCCAGACTGCACCTTGACCTTGTCGCCTTGAGCGAGGCGCAGCTTTTTGGCCGTGACACTGTTTACATGGACAAAAGAATGCTGGCCATCAAGATTGTCATCCCGGATAGTCAGCACACCGAAGGGCGTAGTTGCCATTCGGGCTGTCCCAATATGCATCCTGAAAAATGGAGCCAGAGCCAGAGGATAATCAGCGTTTTGCTTCTGCAAGCCTCCCGCCAGAAGACTGGCCGGAATCCGCAAATTATCTTGAAAAACCCTCTTGCTGTCCGCAAGCACCTTCCCGTTTTCCAATTTACGCAGAGTGGATCCAAATTTTTCCGCCTTGGCCTGCAACACGTCCTTGAAGGATCTAAAGCCAAGATCAATATTCATTTTCCCGGCTGTCTCGAGCAAGATATCCGGCATTGGCTTCGTGTCGAATATGGGGTTAATCACGGGAGAGCAGATACTATAGGATGACTTGGCTGATCCATATGGAGTAAAGGCGTCATCGTAACGTTCCAGAAACAGCGGGGCAGGAAGAATCAGATCACATTGGGCAGCGGTTTCGTCCATGAACGAACTGAAAGAAACCTTGAACGGCACCTTGGATAACGCTTCCGCCGCCTCCGCGGTCTGCGGACAGGAATAAAACGGGTTGGCATCATTTACCAAAAGGACCTTTGTCTGTTTCGCGCCCCGTTTAAGCTTGGTCACAAAATCCACAAAATCATTTTTGGCCAACTCGTCCTTGCCCGGAGCTCCGTCTATGACAGCAGGCGCATCAGGCAGACTGACCATCCCGCCGGATTTATTCATCCGGCCAAGCAGAAGATTTACAAATATGCCGGCAACAGCATCAAACTGCCCCGCGCCCTGCCCGAAACCGGACCCGAAGACAACCACCGGCGCATAAGCTGCCTGTAAATCACGGGCGATTTCTTTAAGCACCTCCGGATTGACTCCGCAGATTTCAGCCACTTTGCTCGGCTTATAATTGGAAAGTATATATTGCCTGGCGTCTTGAAAACCTTCAATATTGGCTAGGGTATTACCTTCGCGCAGAATATAATAGGCCACACCCATAAGCAGGGTGGCCTCTTTACCGGGCCGAACGGCAAACCATTTGTCTGCTGCCGCCCCTGAACCGGACTGCATGGGGCCGGCATAGACCCATTTTCCGTTGCGCCCCGCAAAGGCATTCTGATTACGGACAACCGGCCCCCAACTGGAAAGGGCGTCTGCACCGGCCATCAGCACATAATCGGAATTCTCGACATCAAATCCGATCTGACCCTGGCCGTTCATTTTTGCCCATGTCCTTCGGGCGGTTACGCTATCCCCGGGAGCATTATAATAATCATCACTTCCTACCGCGGACAGAAAAGCTGAGAGCACTTCACTTCCTGTACCGTTTTCGTCACCATCAATTGCGGCTACTTCAGTTCCCGCGGCGGCAATCTTTTCTTGAAGCAAACTTTGTGCTTCCTTCCAGGAAAGAGATTTAAATTTTCCGTTTTCTCTTACCAGCGGCCCTTTGGCCCTGGCCGGGCTGTACAGCAGCTGAACAGCGGAGGCACCCAATGGACAAATTGCCCCGCCGGTTGCCTGTGACTTTTTGCCGGCCGCGGCAGTGGGCTTACCCCCGACAGTATTTACCGAAAGCGGACAGCCTGCCGGACACAACTTGCAGGTAGTGCCGTATTCAAGGTTAGCTCCCTTGGGCACCCTGGGAATCCAAGGCCAGTTCTGAGTCCAAATGGAAACATCGTCCAGCAGCTTCCAGGGCACGGGAGTAAAAAGGGTGCCTGCCGCGCCCCCGACCAAAAACGAGATGAATCCTCTGCGATCAAGTCCCATATTAAATCACCCCTTATTATTTATGACATATATAGCAGGCATTGCTTGCTCCACTCTTAGCGTGACACCGTTCGCATTCCTGCATTTTCATGGTGTCCTTGCTGTAGCCTGTCAGCCTGTTCTCATAGTATTTCGGCGGGGAATCAGACATGCCGACATCCGGATGACACTCGGTGCAATCGAAATCCTGATGAGCGATATGCGAAAAATAAACATTGTCCGGCTGTTTCTGATAAACCTTCCAAGGCACTTCCTTATCCGGAAAAACATATTCGTCTACGAATTTTTCCTCGGCCGGATCATCGCCAAGGACATCCATATGACATTCCGAGCACTGATAAGTGGTCGGGAACCCGGCATAGGAGCCGTCCGCGCGGTAGTCATGACACTGAAAACAGTCCATCACCTGTTCTTCCACATGCACTTTGTGGCTGAATCTGAAGGGTTGCTGTTTTTCACTGTAAAGCACCTTGGGAAAGACCCACCAACCCAGGACCAGCACTCCCACAAATCCCACCAGGAACGGGAGCACGATCCAGCTTTTCTTTTTTGTCACTTTCCTTCCCTCCATACCTCTTTCCTGATTGAAATTAGCAAGTTGAACACTCACACAACTGGATAAATCGGAGTCACAGTATGCAAGACTCTGACTGGGTGTCAAGAAAAAAGGAAAAATTTCACGAATTATTTTTTATTTTTCCCGGCAGCCCGGTCTCAGCTCAAAAAAAGCCTACTGTTCTTTCCCTTATCCATTTTCAGCCTTTAAAAACCAAAAAAGGGTTCCACCAAGATGATAAACGCTTTTTCAGGCTGGTTCCTCGACGTTGGGTGTGGATTTTATTCGAGTGATCCTTTCTGATGTTCCTGATGAAAGGTTCGCATATTTTCTTGCCCCTGCCAAAAGGGGGAAAACGGACCGCGAGACGGAACACAAAAACAGGTTCTCAAACCAATTGGCATTGCCGATAACAGAAACTGCCTTCCTTTGGAACCAGCGAGGCCGAAGGGGGCAGGTATCCCCCTTTGGCGGGCCTTAGAAAATACAGAACCGAAAGTTCGGCATCAAAAGGATCAGGAGAATAACTCGCAAAAATCCATGCATTTCGTCGAAGAGCCTTTCAGGCTTCGGGCCCGGCAGCCCATCTGCGTACAGCGGCTGTTTCTTCCGGCCAGTTTGCGTCTAGGCGCAACTCAAGAAATTGCCTGAACAATTCATCTATAAAACTTTGAGCTTTCTGGAGCAGAAACATTTTTTCCAGAAACGGCGAATCCGGATCATCTCCTTCTTCCAGACGCGTCTCAACCTTGGGCGTTTTCAGACCGCTGTAAGAAAAATCATCGGCATTTATCTGTATCTGCCATTCGCTGCTGTCCTGCTCAATCCTGAACAAGGCCTGAACAACTTTTTTACCGGAATTGAGGCCGAGACGTGCTTCACGCAGTTCGGACATCAAGCCCGAGCTTACGGTTTTATCCCTGCTGTCGTCCTCACCGCTTTCCACGGTTACCTTTTGCGACAGATAGACCGCGAAATCTTCCCCCTTCCCGCTTTTGAATATCCCGTTGTTTACTTCGCTCTTATACCAGAGCCAGGTCAAAAAATCTCTTCCCAGTATCGAGCTTATATTAGCGGCTTTGTACAAATCCATTTAGTCATCCTTGTCGTTACGCGCTCCAAAAAGCACAGCGGTTTATTGGATCCTCGGTGTTGGGTGTGAATTTTATTCCTGTCGGAAAACGATTATTTATCCCTGCATGACCCCATTCAGGCGGCCACCCACTTGCTGGGCACCCGAACACATTTTCCGGCCTTGTTTTTGTACAATAGATAACCGTTTTGCAGTCCAAACCTGTACAAATCCCTGGTCACAATCACATCCTGGCGGCAATATTCGACAATTTTATCCAATTTTCCTTCCTTCCACCATTTCAGGGCCATTAATCCGTCCGCGGTTTTGCCTACCCCCAGAGTCTGTCCGGCCAAATGATCCAGGGAAAGCCTGAAGCCCAGCACGCTGTGTACTTCAACCAAGATATCCAGGGTTGGCAATTCATTCCAGGGAAATTGCAAAATCCCCGACAAAACCTGATAGTCAAACTTCTGAATGTTGAAACCGATCACCAGATCAACCTTGCGCAGAAACTCCGCCAGTCGGGGGATGTCTTCCTGATAAAAAGTAAGGCAATCATTGCATGCGGAATCGTAGACAACCGCGCAACTGACCCCCATACGGGCGGCCTTGTGCCAGCCTCCGACTTCCTTGGCCGAACGCCTCGTCTCAATATCCAGGACCGCATAGTGAACCGCGTTTCGGACACGGCTGTGCACAGACAGCTCCGAATCGCTCATTTCCGGGCCTTTATGCATTGTCCCTGCTTTCATTTTCTTTTCCTCCGGCTCCTTGCCATGCTGAATCATTTCCAGCATGCCCAATGCGGCTGTTTTATCCAAAGGTCGATTTCCGGATCCGCATTTGGGAGAATGCACACAGGCGGGACACCCATTGGTGCACTCACAGTCCCGCATGATGTTCAACGCCCTGTCGATCAGGGACTGTGCCAGTTCATAGGCCTGTCTGGTAAGGCCAACCCCGCCGGCAATGCCGTCATAAACAAAAACTCCCGCATTTTCCAGTTGAACATGATACGGAATCGATATGCCGCCAAGATCATTGCGGTCGACCAGTACAAAAAAAGGAATCACGGCGATAAGCACGTGTTCCAGGGCATGAATGCCTCCCATAAAATGCATCTCTTCCGCCTCTGTTTTCCGGCGGACATTTGCAGGAATTTCCAGCCACATGCCCTGAGTGGTAAACACCTGTTCCGGCAAATCCAGTTCAACCCGGCCGATCAGCTTTTGTCCGCGTACAAGTCGCTTTTCATAGCCGACTACCCTCTCCGTGACACGAAGTCGACCCCAGCCCAATCGCGCGCCACCCAGGGGTTTACTCTTTATTGTTTCCTCTATCTGCGTACTTTTTTCCGTCATGACCCGGGTAAAATAATTGGCCTTATGCGCTCGGATGCTCACGGTTTTCTTTTCCATATCCAGATCGTCCACGAGATATGTCCTGCCCATGTGCAGGTACACAGCGCCGGGATGAGTCTCATGCATGGCCCTTATTCCGTCCACCGTGCCGATCATTTTGCCGCTTTCACGCTCGAATACGCTGAAGCTGCATCCCGCTCCGCGCAAATCAACATTCCGATGCGGATACTTGCCGGGCGAAAAATAAAAATGCTCCTCGCTGTCCACCAACAATCTGCCCGCTTGCAATAGTTCAAACAGCACAGCTTTGCTCCCCGGAAAATCCAGGATTTCTTCTCCTCGTTCCAGGGGCAGATCGGCCGCGGCACAGACCAGATGTCTTCCGGAAATTTCCCGGTTTCCCGGATTGATGACCGCGTTTTCCGGCTGACTGGTGAATAGAGTCCGGGGATGGCGCATGAAATACTGATCCAGGGCATCCTCATGCGCGACCAGAAAAATAGCGGCCTCCCTTCCCTGGCGTCCAACGCGCCCCGCCCTCTGCAGAGTGGACATGATCGATCCCGGGTATCCGACCAGGATACAGACATCCAGGTCCCCGATATCTATTCCCAGCTCTAGAGCACTGGTACTGACAATGGCCAGGAGCTCGCCGCTGGCCAGCTTTTTTTCTATATCGCGCCTGTCCGAAGGCAGAAAACCGGCCCGGTAAGCCTGTATCCGCTGCCTGAATTCGCGGTCCCGCTGCCCGGCCCAGATAGCTATCAGTTCGGTCATCTTGCGCGACTGCGTATAGACTATGGTCCGCAACCCAAGACGCACTGCCTTTTCCAGCAGGGATAAAACCGGGGGGATCGGTCCCTCATATGGATTAAAAAGAATGTAATGCCTTTTTGCCTTTCCGGCACCGTTTTCAGTTATGCCCTGGGCCTTTTTACCGGTCAATTCCGAACTCAGCTGAACCGGATTGGCTATCGTGGCCGAGCAGAAAATATATTGCGGACAGCTCTGGTAATGAGCGCAAACCCGCTGCAGCCGTCTGAATACCCAGGCCATGTTGGTGCCCATCACGCCGCGGTATGTGTGCACCTCGTCCACGACCAGAAGACTCAAATCCCGAAAAAAATCCGCCCACAGATGATGATAGGGCAAAAGTGCGTAATGCAGCATGTCCGGATTGGTCAACAGTATCCGGGGCGGGTTTTCCCGGATGCGCCTCCGCTCCGCCTGGCTCGTATCCCCGTCATAAACTGCGATTTTTTCCGGGGAACTCAAGCTCGTTTTCCGGGCGGCATTGATTACTCCCTGCAGCTGATCCCTGGCCAGGGCTTTCAAGGGAAACAGCAGGAGACCCCTTTTATTTTCAGAAACGGCCCGCTGCAGAAGAGGGAGCATGTATATCAGGGATTTTCCGCTGGCCGTGGGCGTGGCCACAACGGTATTCTCACCTTTTTCGATCAGTTTAAGCGCTTGGGCCTGATGCGAATACAGCTTCGGTATATTCAGCCGGGAAAGCCAATAAAGCCCGTTCGCGTCCAGATGTTCCCCGGGGGAGACAAAACTCGGCTTTCCGGGCGGAAAGATCTTCCAGTCCACTATATCCCGGGATAAAAAATCGTCGGTCCTGATCTCCTGAAAAAAACGCTGCAGCATGTTTGAGTGTAAAATCTAATGGGAAATGCGGTATTTCTTTAATTTATACTGCAAAAGGCTCTTGGATATTCCCAGATCCTCCGCGGTCTTGACCTGGACGAACTCGTTTCGGACCAGGGCCCTGCGCACCAGTGCCGCTTCCATTTTTTCCAGGGTATCGGCAAGGTTCAGCTTGCCCGGAAGAAGATCCACGGCGCTCTTGAACTGGGCTTCCTCATCCCGGATCTCCGGAGGCAAATCCTCGACCTGAATGTCTTTTCCGGCAGCAAGGACCAGACATCTCTCGACGATGTTTTCCAGTTGACGAACATTCCCGGGCCATTCATAGGCGCTTAAATAGTTCATGGCTTCGGGAGAAAAATGCTTTTCCTCCTGTTCTTCCTCATGAATAAATTTATGCAGAAAATGACTGACCAGAAGCGGAATATCCTCGCGGCGTTCCCTTAACGGAGGGAGTACAAGCTGCACAACATTCAGCCGATAAAAAAGATCTTCGCGAAAAGCCCCGGCTTCCACTTCCTTGGGCAGTTCTTTATTTGTCGCCGTTACCAGACGGATATCCACATCTATCTTCTTCTCGCCGCCAACACGCTCAAAAGATTTTTCCTGCAGCACCCGCAACAGTTTGACCTGAGTTTCAAGAGTCAATTCGCCTACTTCGTCCAGAAACAGAGTCCCTCCGTCAGCGAGTTCAAACCGCCCTTTTGATCTGGCCACGGCTCCGGTAAACGAGCCTTTTTCATGTCCGAACAATTCGCTTTCCAGGACGCCGGGATTCAAAGACATGCAGTTTACGGAAACAAACGGGCCGTCCTTGCGCGGAGAGGCATAGTGTATGGCCCTGGCCGCCAGCTCCTTGCCTGTGCCGGACTCTCCGCTGATGAGTACCGTTGATTTTCGGACCGCCACCTTGTCGATCATCTGCAGGACATTGTTTATCGCCTTGCTCTGGCCGACAATGCTATGCCGCCCGAATTTCTGCGCCAGGCTCTGGCGCAGCATGCGGTTTTCCTGCTCAATACGCGAGAGCTGCACAGCTTTTTGAACGGACAGGACAAGTTCCTCGTTGGAAAATGGTTTGGTAATATAGTCAAAAGCCCCGCATTTCATGGTTTCCACGGCTGAATCAATGCTGCCGTATGCGGTCATGATCAACACGGGAACATACGGCTTATTGCGCCTGACAAATTCCAGAATGTCCCGGCCGCTTTTTCCGGGCATTTTCATATCCGTAATAACCACGTCGACTTCGGATTCTTCCAGAAAAGCTAACGCTGTTTCCGGGTCGTCCAGAGCGGTCACGGTGTAGTCCTTGTCCCGGAGCATAGCTTCCAGGACAAGCAGATAATTTTTCTCGTCATCAACAACCAGGATATGACTATCCATTTTTCTTCCCCTGATTTACAAAAGGCTTAAACTCTATCCGCACTCGGGCGCCTCCTTTTTCTGAACGCTCCAATTGCATGTCGGCCGAATGGCTCTCAAATATATTTTTGGCAATTGCCAGCCCCAGACCGGTCCCCGAATCTTTTGTCGTGTAAAAAGGTTCCATATATCTCTCAATCAATTCAGTTTCAAAACCGGGACCGTTGTCGCTTATCTCAGCCACCGCCATATCTTTATCGCCGGACAAGGAAACTTCCAGCTCGCCTTCTTCTTCGGGTACGGCTTGCAGGGCGTTGCTCACAAGGTTATAAAAGGCCCGGTACAAAAGATTCTTATCCCCATAAACTATAATGTCTTCTGGCAGATTTTCAATTATTTCAACCCCCTTATTCTGAGCCTCTACCTGCATAAAAGCAAGCACCTGGTGCAAAACTGTGGCCAGGTCGACCCTGTCCCGGTGCGGCTGTTGCGGCCGGGCGTAATCCAGAAAATCGTTGACCGTGCGGTTTAATCTCTGCGATTCATCGAAAACCGCTTTGAGCAGTTTCTGATCCGGACTGTCGGTCCGCCTGGCCCGGGAATACAAAAGTTCACTGCTGCTGCGGATTATGCCCAGGGGATTGCGAATCTCATGTGCTATTCCGGCCACCATCCTTCCCATGCTGGCCAGTTTTTCATTCTGGTGCAGTTCTTTTTCCAGGCGCTCCTTTTCCTGGGCGCGCTCCATCAAACTCCTGTCCGCCCGGCGGATTATCTGAAAAAGCAGCCAGAATAAAATCAGAGAAGAAATAAAGGTGGCCAGGATTATCGCCCATTGAAAATGAATTACGGTTTCATAATCCGCGGTAATGTCCTGGGTGAATTCGAGTACACCCATTATCGGCTGTTTTTTGAAGCCCAGCCTTTTCTCGGCGCGTAAGGGATAAATGGTTTTGAGGACCACCGAGTTCGGGTCAAGTTTGAGATCGAACATGGATTTCCAGGCCGAAATATTCTTTTCCAGAACAAAAAATTTTTCTCCCTTGTCCCCGGCGCGCAGGATTCTTTCTCCGGCCAGTTCCATGTTGCCCAGCAGGTCTTTGTCCGAAGCGTAAGCAATACGGCCTTCATTGTCGTATATCCGGACCTGCAGGACATGAAAACTGTGAATGGTTGACTCGATGACCCGCTGCAAACGTTCATACTGGGCCTTGTCTTTTAATTGCACCCGACCGAAACCCAACACCGTCGGCAGGGTGAACCGCTGATAAATCTGATGATTCAGATTTTCTCCCAGGAGCAGGGCAAAACTGTGATTTTTTTTAAGAATCGTATCCCGGGCATAGTTGGCAACAAACACGGAAACCATCAAGTTGGACGCCAGAATAAGCACCAAAGAACTCCAGGACAAAAACTTGACCAGTTGAAACGGGTGCGCCGGATCAGTCCGAAAAATATTCAGCAAGCGCTACAGCTCCTCTTTTTCCCAATTTTGTGTTTTGAACCGCTCCAGCCGCTTTTTCTCCTCTTGAAGATCGTCCGCACCTAACTGCGCGTTGGCCAGCCTTTTGCCCAACTCAACTGCCGGCTGATCCAGCGGATTTATGTCCAGAAGAAGGCCGGTCAGATAGGTCATCGCTTCCAGCGTTACAATTAGTGCGCCCGCCGCCTGCAGCGAACAGGAATCAAGCCGGGCGTGAAGCAGGGGAACCTGTTTTTCCGTCAAGGCCATCCGGGTCCCCAGGGCTTCGGCCTGTAAAAGACTGCAAAAAGGCTGCCCTTTTAAAAAGGCCCATTTATCCGGAATTTCATCGCTGAAGCCTCTGCCGCCGGGTTTATTTTCCGCGGTCAGAAAAAAACAGCCCTTGTCTCTGGGACCGTCCAGAAACATCTGTTGCAGAGAATGCTGATCCGTTACTCCCACGGCCGGAATGGGAGTGCTGCCCTTGCCCTTTTTACCCAGGCTTTCGGCCCATAACTGGGCAAACCATTGGCCAAAGCAGGCCCATTGGGGAATGTACACAAAAAAGATAAGCTGTGAATATCCGGCGTGTATAAGATCCCGTGCCCACAGGGCCAGACGGGGAATTCCGGCCGGCCGCGCGGCGGACAACAATCCGCACGGATCAGCAGTCAAACCTTCAGCCGTCTTCCGGGCACCGGACATAATTTCCCGGCATTCCAGGCCCATGAACATGGCCGGAAGCAGTCCCACAGCGGAAAGTACGGAATACCTGCCGCCTATTTTTTTCGGAACCGGGAGGGATCTGGTTCCAAGCAATCGGGTTTCTTCCCGCAAATAGCCTTTGTCCGGATCGGTAACCATTACCAGGTGCCTGTTCCAGGTTTCGGGCAGATTACGCTTCAGCCATTCTTTTACCAGCAGATACTGACCTATTGTCTCGATGGTTCCGCCTGACTTGCTGACCACAACAACTACAGTCTGTGCCGGATCCAGACCTTTCATATATCCTTCAAGGACATCCGTGCATACATTGTCCGCTATCCACAGAAATGGTCCATTATGCCCGGGCAGATCCTGGGAGGGCAAAAAAGCCTTCTGCAGCGCCCTGGCCCCCAGGGCGGAGCCGCCGATGCCCAGAAGAAGCATATGCTTGAATCCGCTCAAATATTCCTTAAACCCGAAGAGCTCCTTTTCCAGTTCCGGCCAGTATTCGAAAGACAGAAACGGCAAATCCCCGTTTTGAATCCGCTGCGTGAAATTGTTTACAATTTGGGGCGAATATGTGCTTTTTGGCTCGGCTCGGCCTGCATAGGCATGGTTCCAGATCAATTCAATACCCATAAGCCCTCCTTTTTTAGATTCTTCAACGCTGTCTGCGGATTTTTTGCGTAAATTTGCGGCCGGCCGAAAGCTTAAAGCAGCAAAAACTTGATGGACATGCAAGATATCCGTGCCTTGTGCCGAAAAGCCCTTTTTACCCGGAACAAATAACCTTTCTGACCTGAGTCAAAGCCCGCTCCAAAACAGCGTCGCTTACCGCATACGAGATTCTGAGACATGCGTCATCTCCGAAAGCGGCACCCGGTACGAGCGCAACTCCTGCTTCTTCCAAAATACGCCCGCATATTTCTACCGAACCCGGCCAGGCATCACCAAGACATCCGTCCACCCGGGGGAACAAATAAAAGGCTCCTTCCGGTTTCGGACAAACCAGTCCGGGCCAATCCTTGAGCATTTCCCAGGCCTTATCCCTCCGCCGTCCGAGACTTTCGCGCATCTCCCGCACAAAATCCTCAGGGCCGTCGAGGGCGGCCTGTATGCCTTTCTGGACCGCTGTACACACATTTGACGTGCTTTGACCCTGCAATTTACTCATCGCCTTTATCAATTCCTCATCGGCCAAAACAAATCCCGCCCGAAGCCCGGTCATTGCGAAACTTTTAGACAAGCCGTTGACCACGGCCAGATTATCAGCGCACTTTTTCCATACGCGGCTCAACGAGGCTGGCTTATTCGGAGCATAAACCAATTGATCGTATATCTCGTCACTTACAACAAAAATATTTCGCTTGCGGGCCCAGTTCAGGAACTTTTCCAGTTCATCCTGGGTATAACAGCGGCCAGTCGGATTGGAAGGACTGTTCAGTATAAGCAGGCGCGTCCTGGGTGTCACCATTTTTTCCAGAAGATCCACGCTTAAACTGAATTCATTTTCGGCCCCGCTGATGACAGGCACCGGCCGCCCCCCGGCCAGAACGACCATATCCGGATAACTGACCCAGTACGGACAGGGAATGAGGACTTCATCCCCGGGATCAAGAAGGACCTGAAACAGATTATACAGGCATTGCTTCCCTCCGTTGGAAATCATGACCTCCCCGCTTTTAGCGCCGGCTCCGTAGTGACGGTTGAAATATCCGGCAACGCTTTCTCTAACCTCTGCCAGGCCGGGAACGGCTGTATACCTGGTAAAATCCCGGTCAAGCGCCTCTTTAAGCGCTTCTTTTATATGCTCCGGAGTCTTGAAATCCGGTTCGCCCACCGCCAGACTGACAATCTCCTGTCCCTTGCTGCGCATTTCCTGGGCCTTGGCGTTAACCGCCAGGGTCGCCGAAGGCTTGACCGCTGTAATCCTTGATGCCAGTTTCATTCTTCCTCCCTCCCTTAATCTCGTGCTGAATATCCTGACATTTATTCCTGGACCAAATTCGAGGTAAATATTAAACAAAGTTTCAAGCGAGGTAAAACACTTAATTGCGTGCCTGACGAAAAATTTACTGAATAGATACGTTTTCTTTAGAATTAGGATTTTCATCCGTAAATATTTTTCGCCGTACGCGGACCAATTTGTCCGGGAAGACGAATAACCTGGGTAAATATTCAGCACACGAAAAAAGTTCACCGGATTTTTTGCATAAACTTGCGACGGGCCGCCCGGTTTTTTTATGCACTCTGAAAGGGGGAAACCGGACCGCGGGAATGTGCATATAAATAAAATTTCCAAACAAATATCTATTGCCCGCACGACTTTTTGCCCTCCTCCGGGCCGGCGGGTCCGGAGGAGGCAGGCCTCACCCTTCAGCGGGCACTAGAAAACCGCAGGCCGGAAGCATGAGAAACAAAAAGTTTACTGAACAGATACGAACCTGGAGGATAATTTGAAAATACTCAGAGCCACGGCCATGGAACGCTGCATCGGCTGTTATTCCTGTTCTCTCGCCTGCGCCAGGCTTGTGCACAAATCTTTGTCCTGGAAACGGGCCGGGATTCATATCCGTTCATCCGGAGGTTTGAGCACCGGATTTGAAGCCAGGGTATGTCTGGCCTGCAATCCGGCTCCCTGCGCCCAGGCCTGTCCGGAAAACGCCCTTGTCCAGAAAAAAGGCGGCGGAGTAATTCTTAAAAAAGACAGATGTTCAGGGCACGGCAAATGCGCTGAAGCATGTCCGGTCGATGCCATTTACATGGATTCGGATTTGAATATACCGGTCTTTTGCATCCATTGCGGGCGCTGCGTGCAGTACTGTCCGCATGGATGTCTTGAAATGATCGAAATCACGAGCCAGGAGGCCGGCAATGGATAATATATTCAGAGTGTTGCATGTTGATCTTACCGCCGGCAAATCGACCCGGGAGGAATTCAGCGGAAGGGATAAATGGCTGGGCGGATCCGGGTTGAGCGCTTTTCTCTTCTCGCAGTTCGCGGATTTTTCCAAAGATCCGCTGGACCCGGTGCAGCCGCTTATATTTGCCGTCGGGCCGCTTACCGGCTTTTATCCCATGATGAGCAAAACAGTTTGCGGATTTTTTTCACCCTACCACGGACAGTATGCCGAATCCCATGCCGGCGGGCGATCCGCCCTGGGCATTCGTCTGGCCGGTCTGGATGCCGTTGTGCTCACCGGACAAGCCGCTCATTTATCCAGCCTGGTATTTTCCGCACATGACACGCGAATAGTCGACACCCATTTTCTGGCCGGGATGGACATCTTTTCCGCCGGGAAGCTGCTGCGCAAAATTAAGCCTGCCGCTCCCGGTCACCGCAGTATTATGCGCATCGGACCGGCCGGAGAAAATCAATGCGCTTTTGCCTGCATAAACGTGGATACCTACCGCCATTTCGGCCGACTGGGATCCGGCGCGGTGATGGGCTCCAAAAATATCAAAGCGGTCATAATCTCCGGAGACGGGCATGCTGACTTGCCGGAAGACAGCCAAAAGAGAAAAAAATATTTTGAGCATTATAATAAAATTTATCAGAAAATTACCGAAACAGGAGCGGTCAGCAAATACCATGACCTTGGCACTGCGGAAAACCTGATTCCGTTAAATGAACTCAAGGCCCTGCCCTGGCGTAATTTAAAGCAGAGCAGCGACCCGGACATTGAAGGCATATCCGGGGAAAAAATGGCCGAAGACCTGCTTTTACGTCAGACTGCCTGTGCCGGATGCCCGGTGGGCTGCATTCATATCGGACTTTTGCGGGAAAAATTCGGCCCGGAGCACGAATACCTGTATCGTCAGGTCGCCTATGATTATGAACCTGTGTTCGCTGTCGGCTCCATGCTCGGGATAGTGGACGCGGGTGAAGTCCTGACACTTATCGAGGATGTCGAACGGGCGGGCCTTGACGTTATCAGCACCGGAGTCGCCCTGGCCTGGGCCACGGAAGCCGCGCAGAAAAAGATAATTTCGGTCCGGGAAACGATTGCCGAACTCGGCTTCGGTCATCTGTCGGGATACAGAAAAGCCATTTATTTTCTGGCTGAAAAAGAAAATGAATTCTACGCGGCTCTCAGCCGCGGTACGCTGGCGGCAGCCGATAAATACGGAGGCCGGGATTTTGCATGTGTCCTGGGGCAGGAAATGGCCGGATACGCCACCGGAGAAGCCTACTATGTCAGTCAGGCTTTGGGCTTCAGACACTCGCATCTGGACAGCGGCGCGTACGGCTTCGATCAGAGCGAAAAAGGGCAGAACACGGACCTGGCTGTAAACTTCATGCTCGAACAGGAAAATTACCGGAACATTCTATGTTCCATGGTCGGCTGTCTATTTGCCCGCAAGGCCTACCCGCTTGAAAACATGGTCGAGGCCTGTTCCTGTCTCGGATTTGATACCGATCCGGAAAATCTGCAAAAAACGGGGAAAAGGATTCAGAGCCTGCGCTGGAAGCTTAGATTCAAGTCCGGATTCAATCCGGAGGAAATAAGCATCCCTGAAAGATACCTGGAAGTGGAAAATTTCCGTGGAAAAACGGATCCGGAGTACATGCAAAGGCTGAAGGAAAAATACGCCGCCAGGATAAGAGAACTGGCCGGAATGGAAATTTAAAAACGCGGGGATTCACTACGGACCTGTCAATATCGATTTGATCTCCTCAAGTCCGTCCCGGATATGGTTAAAGGCGGAAGACCATTTCTCCTCTTCCGCCAGACGGATCCTGGCGCCTTCAATGGTTACCCGTTCTTCATACAAAAGCTTTTTGATCCGTCTTAAAAGATTCAGATGAAATTCGTTATACTGACGTTGCCCCTTGACCGTGCGCCCGGGCACCAACTGTTCGAACTCGCTTTCCCAGAAACGCAGGACATACGGCTCAACCCCGAGGATGTGGGCGGCCTCACCTATTTTATATCGCTTTTCCTCCCGCGTTTTTTCCATCGCGCCCTTTTACAGCCTGTTCTTTAAATATCGATTCGGTAACTGCTCAACACAAAAAAGTTTCTCGACGTTGCGTGTCGATTTTATTCGAGTGATCCTTTCTGATGTTTCTGACGAAAGGTTCGCATATTTTCCTGCCCTCGCCAAACTGGGGAAAGCGGCCCGCGGGACAGAACGCAAACGCAGGTTTTCTAACCAATTGGCATTGCCGGTTACAAAAACTCGATTCCTATCCCCTTTTCGCTGTCTTCTATTCCCGGATTTGTCCCGCAGATCAGGGGAAGCGTACATCAAGTTGTTCCAGAATGCCTTTCCCTATCTTTTTATGTATCTTGTCCACGTCTTTGTCTTTCAATGTCTTTTTCGGATCTCTATACGTCAGACGCAAGGTCAGATTTTTTTCCGCACCGTCCTTTGGAGTATATACATCCACCAGGCGAACACTTTCGAGCATGCCTTGCCGCATTCCCAATATGGTTTTTTCTATCCGCCCATAGTCCATATCCGGCGGAGCGACAACGGTCATATCTCTTTTGACGAATGGATACCTGGGAAGATTCTGAAAATTTATTTTCTGCTCAAGATATTCACCCTGCAGTTTTTCCATGTCCATGCCGGCGTACCAGACCGGCCCTCTGGCCTTGTATTCCCTGGCCTGGTCCGGTTGAACCCGGCCGATTACGCCGAAATTTTTCCCTTTGACCTTAATGCTCACGCACGGGTCCAAACAGGGATGGTTTTCCTCGAGGACATATTCTTCCGCTTCCAGATGAAAGGTCCGCAGCAAATGCTCAACAAGCCCCTTGATGTCCGTGTAGTCAAATTCTTCCTGCGAATACGGCCATTCGCGCTCATGCCGTTGACCATAGAGTAAAACGGCCAGGCGGTTCCGCTCCCGGGTGTTGGTGTCCAAATCGATGTCCTGGTGAAAAGTGTGGGCGATTTCAAAAAGACGCAGCCTTTTCATGCCCTGGCCGACATTGACGCGCATGGATTGAAGCATTCCGGGCAGAAGATTGGTCCGCAAGACATCCTGATCCTCGCTCAGGGGGTTAAAAATGCAGACGCGACCGTCACTCGGATATTTCAAATTGTCCAGATCGCAACAGCCGACAAAGCTGTAGTTCACCGCCTCGTTCAGCCCCGCCCCGCGGGCCCAGTCCTTGACTCTCTGTTCCAATTCAAAGGTGCGGTCGTCCAGTTGAGAGGCAAGTTTCTGGCTGACTTTCGGCAGGTGCACGGGAATCCGGTCCAGGCCGTATACCCGGCCGACTTCTTCTATCAAATCAACTTCGCGCTCAAGATCAAGTCGAAAACTGGGCGGAGTTATCTGCCACACGGATTCAGACTTTTCTAGTGCGCAACCCAGGGAAGTCAATGTTCGTGCACAAAATTCCTCTTCTGCGTCAATGGCCAGAAGATCATTGACCCGGTTCGGTCTGAAGGCCACCTGCCGGTATTTAAAAGGGCGCGGTTCGGATTTGGCGATATTTCTGGCTATCTTGCCCCCGGAAAGTTCGGACATCATTGCCGCAGCCCGGTTTACCGCGAATTCAGCACCAACCTGATCCACTCCGCGCTCAAAACGGAAAGAGGCCTCGCTGGAAAGGGCCAGCCTGCGGGCGGTCTTGCGGATGGTCGGAGGATTGAACACGGCGCATTCCAGTAAGACATTACTGCTCTCGGCGTTGATTTCTGTGTTCTTCCCGCCCATCACACCGGCCAGAGCTACCGGCTTGACCTGATCATGAATGAGGAGATCCGTATTGTGCAGTCTGCGCTCCACTCCGTCCAGGGTAGTAAATTGCTGCCCTTCTTCGGCTGCGGCTACCCGGATCAAATCCCCCTCGAGCAGATCGCGGTCAAAAGCGTGCAGCGGTTGTCCCGTTTCCATCAGGACATAATTGGTCACGTCGACCACATTGTTTACCGGGCGTATGCCCATGGCCAGCAATCTGTACCTGATGCGGTCCGGACTTTTGCCGATCCGGCATCCGGAAACGATCCGGGCCTGATAAAGGGGACAAAGTTCAGGGTTGTCGATTTCAATGCGCACTTCTCCAGCGGCATCAAATTCCGAATCTTCCGAAACATCAAATTTGGGCATATAAAGCGGCAGATCAAAGGCCGTGGCCACCTCCCTGGCCAGTCCAAGCATGCTCAGGCAGTCAGCCCGGTTGGGGGTGATGCTCACATCCATGACGGAACGCTCCAGGCCGAGACATTCCCGCAAGGACGTCCCCGGAACGCAATCGCCGGCGAGAACCATAATACCCGAGCTGTCCGAACCTAATTCCAGCTCGGTTTCGGAGCAGATCATGCCCGTGGATTGCTGCCCGCGTAATTTGGCTTTCTTGATCTTCATTCCGCCGGGGAGAACCGAACCAACCGGTGCGACAGCCACTTTCTGACCGGCCTTTACATTCGGAGCGCCGCAGACGATGGGCAGAAGTTCCCCGACACCGATGTCCACACGGCAGACTGAAAGCTTGTCTGCGTCCGGATGCAGGCTGCATTCGACAACATCCCCGACGACTATATCCCGGACCTGAGCAAAAGGGTCTAGAATTTCCTCAACTTCCAGTCCGAGCATAGTCAGTCTTTCAGCCAGGGCATCCAGGCTCCCTTCATACGGGGTAAATTCCCTCAACCAGTCTAAGCTGAGCAACATGAACAATGTACCTCTTAGGCGGACAGATGAGAACTGACGCCTGATTATTTGGATTCAACAACGCTTTTTAAGGCAAGAATATTAGCGGAACTCAAAAGGACCGGGTAAAAACAGTCCAGTCAGTTGAACATCATCCGAACTGACGCAGGAACCTGATGTCGTTTTCAAAAAACATGCGCAAATCGCCTATCCCGTATTTGAGCATAGCCACACGCTCCACTCCAAGGCCGAAAGCAAAACCTGTATATTTTTCCGGGTCATAATCAACCTTGTCAAAAACAGCCGGATCAATCATTCCGCAGCCGAGAATCTCCACCCAGCCGGTTTCCTTGCATACCCGGCACGGGTTGCCGTTTTTATCTTTCCCGGTCCCGCCGCAGATAACACAGCTGATGTCTACCTCGGCACTGGGTTCGGTAAACGGAAAAAAGCTCGGCCGGAAACGGACCCTGGTTTCCGGGCCGAAAACCCGATGCAAAAAAGCGGTCAAAGTGCCGCGCAGGTCGGCCATGGTCACATTTTCATCAACCAGAAAGCCTTCAATCTGATTAAACATCGGCGTATGGGTAAGATCCGAATCCCGGCGATAAACCTTGCCCGGGGCTATGGCCGCGACTGGCGGCTCCGCCTTGAGCATGGTCCGTACCTGCAGAGGGGAGGTATGCGTGCGCAGCAGGATATTCTCATTGATATACAAAGTATCCTGCATGTCGCGGGCCGGATGCTCCGGAGGCAGATTCAAGGCTTCAAAATTGTAAAAATCGTTTTCCACTTCCGGACCGCAGACTACTTCGTAGCCCATCCCGGAAAATACAGAACATATCTCACGCATAATATGCGTAATCGGATGCAAAGTGCCGACATCTGGCACACGACCGGGAAGAGTCGGATCAAATTCATCGCTGCTTCTTTTTTTATCCGCCGCCTGCAATTCCGTTTTCCGCTCTTCCCACTGCTTCTGCAAAAGGCCCTTGACCTCGTTGGCCTTTTTTCCGGCCCGGGGTCGATCTTCCCGGGAAAGTCCGGCAAGCTCGGTCATGGTCTGAGCCAAACGCCCCTTGCGCCCCAGGAACTCAACCCGCAAATCCTCCAGGTCCTGGAATGAAGAAGCCTGGTCCAGGCTGTTTTTCATCTCCCGGACCAGGCTTTCAAGCTTTTCAATAAGCATTGAAACGTCGCTCATTAATTTATCCCGGACTTTGCTACTTCCGCCAGTTTTGCGAATGCCGGCTTTTCGTTGACCGCCATGTCCGCAAGCGCCTTGCGGTCTATTTCGACCCCGGCCTTGCTCAAACCGTGCATCAGTCGGCTGTAGGACATCCCGTTTTCCCGGGCAGCGGCATTGATACGCACAATCCAGAGTTTTCTGAATTCACGCTTTTTCAGCCGCCGGTCCCGATACGCATATTTCAGACCGCGTTCGGCGGCTTCCCGGGCGGAACGATACAGTTTGCTGCGTCCGCCGCGATAACCTTTGGCCAACTTCAAATATTTTTTATGTCTTTTATGGGCTGTCTTGCCACGCTTTACGCGCATTTGTTAATCCTCCTTGAATCTCTCCCAAAAGCCTTTGCTCTTTTTCCAAAAAATTCGCATATCCGGACGGTATACCTTCCCGGAATTGCAATTATTTTGCCTTGGAATTTATTTTATTCAGCAGGCTTGAGGATAAAATATTTTTTACCCAGCTAGAACGAGTTGGGCATAAGTTTTCTGACCGATTTCATATTGGCTGAGTCAACCAATGTCGGCTGGCCGAGTCTTCTTTTGCGCTTGGCATTCTTTTTGGTCAGAATATGACGCAAATTTTGTCTTCTTCTTTTTACCTTGCCAGAACCGGTCAAGGAAAAACGCTTGGCCGCACTGCGGTTTGTCTTAATCTTGGGCATTCAATCCTCCTGATAATAAATCATCTAACCTGGATTCTCTGGAATCCGGGCAGATGTCGGACATAAATTTATCCTTTTTTGTTCGGAAGCGGAGCCAATACCAGATTCATGGTCCTGCCCTCGAAACGGGGCTCCTGTTCCACCTTGGCCACATCGGACATCATTTCGACGACCCGTTGCAGCAGTTCGGCACCACGGTCCCGATGAGCCATTTCCCGGCCGCGAAAGAAAACCGAAACCTTGCACCGGTCCCCGTTTCCGATAAAACGCCGGATATGCCTTACCTTGGTCTGCAGATCATTATCATCGGTCTTGGGACGGACTTTTATTTCCTTTATCTGAACTTTAGCTTGCTTTTTCTTGGCTTCCTGCTTTTTTTTCTGCTCCTGATAGAGATACTTGCCGTAATCCATCACTTTGCAAACCGGGGGCTTCGCGTTCGGTGCGACCTCCACCAGGTCCATTCCCTGACCCTGGGCAATATCCAAAGCTTCGTTCAGTCCCATAACACCCGCCTGATCACCGTCAGGACCAATTACACGCACTTCCCTGGCCCTGATCTCTTTATTCCTGCGGGCCTTAGTAGACGTACCTATAGCTCATTCCTCCATTTTTAAATGGCTCATCGCCATCTTCGATTATCATATCCGCAACTTCTTGCGGGGCCTTAATGCCCAAATTCTTTCCGTTTCGCAAGCGGACATTAATACCGCCCTGTTCAACTTCCTTTTCACCAACTACTAGAATAAAAGGTATTTTGTCCAGTTGCGCTTCTCGGACCTTATACCCCAATTTTTCATTACGCAAATCCATTTCAGACCGGATTCCATTCGCGCGCAATATTTCGTGGCATTTTTGGGCAAAAGAAGCCTGACTGTCCGTGATGTTCAGAATCCTGGCCTGTACGGGAGCAAGCCAGGTAGGCAATGCTCCGGCAAAATGCTCCAGAACCACTCCGAAAAAACGCTCGATAGCGCCGAGCATCGCCCGGTGGAGCATGACCGGGCGATGTTTTTCTCCGTCTTCACCGATATAGGTCAGATCAAAGCGCTCCGGCAGGGTAAAATCGCATTGTATTGTCGTACACTGCCAGCTCCTGCCCAGGGCATCTTTCAATTTTATGTCAATCTTCGGACCATAAAAGGCCCCGTCTCCGCTGTTGACCGCAAAATCCAGATCCTGGCTTTCCAGGGCCGCGGTTAGAGCCGAGGTGGCCCGGTCCCAATCTTCGTCCGATCCTATTGATTTTTCCGGGCGGGTTGATATCTCGATCTCGTAATCAAAGCCGAAAATGCCCAGGACATCCTGCACAAATTTGATTATGTCCACGATTTCCGCCTGGAGCTGATCCGGACGGCAAAGGATGTGCGCGTCATCCTGGGTGAACTGCCGCACGCGCAAGAGCCCGTGCAGGACTCCGGATTTTTCGTGCCGATGCACGGTACCCAATTCAAAATATCTGACCGGCATGTCCCGGTAACTGCGCATCCGGGATTTATAAATAAGCATATGCGCCAGGCAGTTCATGGGCTTTATCCCGTAAGACTGGCCTTCAATCTCGGAAAAATACATGTTCTCCCGGTAATTGTCGTAATGCCCGGATTTTTTCCACAAATCACTGCGTAAGAGAGTCGGCCCCTGAACCAGCTCATATCCGCGCTTTAAATGCTCCTTGCGGGAAAAATCTTCCAGAATAGTCCGGACAAGAGCACCTTTAGGATGCCACAGGGGCATGCCCGGCCCGGCTTCCTCGGAAAAACTGAAGAGATCCAGCTGCGTTCCAAGCTTGCGGTGGTCCCGCTTTTTGGCCTCTTCCAGAAAATCGAGGTATTTCTTCAGGTCTTTGGGCGAAGCAAAGGCGGTACCATAAATGCGCTGCAGCATGGGACGGGCTTCATCGCCCCGCCAATAGGCCCCGGCCACGGAAGTAAGCTTAAAGGCCTTGACCATTCCCGTCCTGGGCAAATGCGGCCCGCGGCAGAGATCGGCAAATTCTCCATGCTTATATATAGAAACAGTCTCTTCATTCAGGTCTTCAAGTAATTCGAGCTTATAGGTCTCGTTTTTTTCTAAAAAAAACTTCTTGGCTTCGTCCCGGGTTATCCGCTCGCGGACAAAGGGCAAATCCGCACCGATTGTTTTCGCCATTCTGGATTCGATTTTTTCCAGATCCTCAGGAGTAAATGAGCGTTCATAATCGAAATCATAATAAAATCCATTCTCGACTGCCGGACCAATAGTCACCTTGGCGTTCGGGAATAGACTTTTGACTGCTTCAGCCATGATATGGGCCGTGGAATGGCGCAGGATCTCCAGGCCTTCCGGAGAGGACAGAAAAATCGGCTCAATGCTTTCGCAACCGTCTTTGACCGGTTCGGACAAATCCAGCATTTCCTCTTCGCACCGGGCGGCAACCAGCTCTTTAGCCTTTTTATTGGACAAGGCCGAAGCCAGAGTGGAGCCGATATCCGCCCCCACTTCAACTTCCTGCCCGCCCTGCTGATCCAATACCTTGATCCATCTTGCCATGATTATCCTCTAAACAGATAAGGGAGGCAAAGCCTCCCTAAATTGCTTGCCATGGTAGGCGCGAGGAGATTTGAACTCCTGACCCCTTGCGCGTCAAGCAAGTGCTCTCCCCCTGAGCTACGCGCCTACATAATTCGCGAATTTGAGTTTTTAGTTTGTCCCCAAAGGCTTGTCAAGGACTTTATTCACAAAAACAGTAACTATTCAGCACACGAAAAAAAATTCGCCGGATTTTTCGCGTAAATTTGCTGAACAGGTACCAAAAATATAAGGTTCCTCGACGTTGGATGTGAATTTTATTCGAGTGATCCTTTCTGATGTTCCTGACGAAAGGTTCGCATATTTTCTTGCCCCCGCCAAAAGGGGGAAAACGGACCGCGGGACGGAACACAAAAACAGGTTCTCAAACCAATTGGCATTGCCGATAACTAAAACTGCCTTCCTTTGGAA
>JBNJHA010000034.1:0-23249 GCA_051748085.1 Thermodesulfobacteriota bacterium | reverse complement strand
GGCCCATGGCCGTGAAAACCGCCCGGGCAAGATCGTTCCAGGTTCGGGGAGTGCCCGTGCCCAGATTAAAAACCCCGTTGACTTCTTTGTTTTCCAGAAGCCAGTACATGACGGCGGTACAATCCTTGACATAGATAAAATCACGCATCTGACCGCCGTGCGGATAATCCTCGTGGTAGGAACGGAAGAGTTTCAGCCCGCCGGTTTCTTTTATTTGTGAATAGGCCTTGCAGATTACACTTTTCATGTCTTCCTTGTGATATTCATTCGGACCGAAGACATTGAAGAATTTCAGACCCGCCATTTGAGACAGAAGATTTTTTTTCCAGGCCCAGAGATCGAACAGGTGTTTGGAGTAACCGTACATATTCAGAGGGCGGTATAGATCAAGAGCCGCATGGCTGTCGTCGAAGCCGCTTTGACCGTCTCCGTAGGTTGCCGCGCTGCTGGCGTAAATGAAACGCACACCCTTGCTTACGCAGAACAGGGCCAGGTCCTGCGAGTAATGGAAGTTGTTGCGCATCAGGAATTCGGCGTCCCTTTCCGTGGTGCTGGAGCAAGCTCCCATATGGATTATTCCTTTGACCGCTGGAAGCCTGCCTTTTTCCAGCAGATCGAAAAGTCGATCCCGGTGTTCGTAATCAATAAATTTAAGTCCGGTCAGATTTTTCCATTTTTCCCCGTAGCCCAGGTTGTCGACGATCAGTATGTCTTCAATTCCCTGCTTGTTGAGTTCCCAGACAAAAGCGCTGCCGATGAAGCCGGCCCCGCCGGTGACTATATACATGCTGTTCTCCTTCATAATGATTTTTCAGCAATATGCATGTTGTTTTCTTTGCTCGAGTCGGCAAGAGTATAAACCGGCCCATTAAAAATAAATAAAGGAATGGACTTTATTTGTAAAGAGATGCCGTCCAGGATCGGCCGGAAAAAGCAGAGAGAATTTGACCTGTTAAGTTAAATGTGCCGGGTAAACAGACTCGCTGAGTACCCTTGTCCAGCTTTTCAGCGTGTTCTTTGAGTTGACGGTCGGGTGCCGGGCATGGCAATTTTTGATTTTGTGCGGGAATAGGAAAATGTTTAGAATTTGTGCAGCAAATTTTTTGCTCCTTATTATTTTTGCGGGGTGAATAGTTACATTGAAACATGACCTGTGCCCGTGAGGTAGTTCTTATCCGGAAATTTAAAAAATCCGGATAGAAGCTAGGTAGGCGACGGGGAAAAGACGGCTGTACTGTCAGGAGGTATGGACATGGTTGAGTTGAAGATCGAAAATATACAGGATTTTTTAAATGCGGTTCTGCCGGCAAAGGTCGAGGTTGTCGGTCTAGGTCATATCGGTTCTCTGGACGAACAGGGGATGAAGGACTTTGGATACGGTAAACCTTTGCAGGTTACCTACAGGGAAAACGGCAAGGAAAAACAGGCCGTGATTTCCATGATGCGCGGGGATGAATACGGGCACCAATTTTATTGGGACCGGGCGGCGATCCTAATGTTTCAATACGATGCCGGCGGACGCATGGAAAAACATGTCCGTCCGCTCGGACTGGGTTATGTGGACGGACATGGACGGCTTACAGCGGTTAATGATCCGCAGGAGTTTTTTATAATAAATGAAAAAGTCGATGGTTATGATTATTTCCAGGATCTGGAGCGAATCGGCAAGGGGAACTTCACGGAGGACGATCTGGAGACTGCCAAAAATTTTGCCGGATGGCTCGCAAGGCTGCACGCAAGAAAAAAGACGGCTGAGGATCTGTATCAGCGCAGAATCCGCCAGCTTATAGGCGACTCTGAATGCATCTGGGGGCTGATCGACAATTACCCGCATCCCTACGAACATTTTTCACAGGAGCGCTGCATCGCTCTGGAGAAAAAGCTGATCGACTGGCGATGGAAACTGCGCGGCTACGCGCATCGATTAAGTGCCGTGCATGGCGATTTTCATCCCTGGAACGTCCTCATCCGCTCGGCGGCTGATTTTTCCGTGCTGGATTGCAGCCGGGGGGAATGGGGCGAACCGGGTGACGATGTGAGCACCATGACCTGCAATTATCTGCTGTACAGCCTTTTAAATCATGCCGGGCTGGGCGGGGATTTTGAGCGTCTGTACATGACCCTTTGGGATGAATATCTGGAGCTTACCGGGGACAAAGAAATTATGGAAGTCATCGCCCCTTTCTATGTGTTTCGGGCTTTGGTAATCGCCTCCCCGGTTTGGTATCCGAACCACCCCCTGAAGGTCAGGCAGGGACTTTTTCGTTTTATGGAGAATGTGCTTGAGGATGATGTTTTTGATTACACGAACATAAACCGGTATATGGAGTAAGCGTTGGCTGAAAAAGGATGGGCGGTCTGGTTCGTGGGACTTCCGGGCTCGGGCAAAAGCAGCGTGGCCGCTTCGGTGGTTGAAAGATTGCGGGAGCTGGGTTTTGCAGTTGTTTATCTGCAGATGGATGAACGGCGCAAGGTCTATTTCCCGAATCCGGAATATACTTCCGAGGAAAGGGCTAAAGCCTATGAAATGTTTGTCGAGGAGGGCGCAAAGCTTGTTGAACAGGGACAAAACGTAGTCATGGACGGGACCGCGGCAAAAGCAGAAATGCGCGACCAGGCCCGACAGAAGATAGACAATTTCGTGGAAATTCATATCGACTGCAGCCTTGAGACCGCCATGCAGAGAGAGGCGGACAGGCCGGAGGGACTGGTCATGTCCGGTCTTTATTCCAAGGCCCTGAAGCGCAAGAAGGACGGCTCGCACTTTCCGGGCCTTGGCCCGGTGATAGGCGTGGATGTTCCCTTTGAGAGAAGTGATCAAGCCGAGTTGCGGGTGGACAACGACGGGAACAAAAGCCTGGATGATGCGGTTTCCGAGGTTATGGATTTTTTGAAGCACCGGCTTGATAAGTGAATATGCTGTATCTGCTCACCCAATTTTTTATTGTTCCTTTCCGGCTCCGGCCGGCCATGCACATAGATATTTCAATATTTTTCGCGGAATAATAATTTTATGCGTTACCATATATTTACTTTCGGATGCCAGATGAATGTCTGCGATTCCGAGTGGCTGGACAGGGCCCTGCAGGCCAAAGGCTTCAGCCCGGCCCCGGAGGAAGAGGCCGATTTTTTTGTCTTGAATACCTGCAGCGTGCGGGAAAAGCCGGAACAGAAAGTATACAGTCTTTTGGGGCGCCTGCAGGAGTATGCCCGGAAAAGTCCCGGAGTGTTTGCCGCGGTTGGGGGTTGCGTGGCCCAACAGATCGGCCGGGATTTTCTAAAGCGTTTTCCTTTTGTCCGGCTTGTGTTCGGAACCGACGGGCTGGTGATGGCTCCGCAGGCTCTGGAAAGATTGTGCCGGGAACCCGGATTGAAAACCAGTCTTTTGGATTTTTGCGATCAGTATCCGGAACGGGCGGATTGCCTGCCGCAAAAAATGCCCGCTCAGGCTTTCGTGAACATCATGCAGGGCTGTAATAATTTTTGTGCTTATTGCATAGTGCCTTATACGCGTGGCAGACAAAAATCGCGGCATAGTTCCTCTGTCATTCGCGAATGCACGCAGTTGGTGAACAGGGGAGTGACGGAAATTACCCTTCTGGGGCAGAATGTTAACAGTTACGGGCAGGATAAGTTCGGAGACGGGGTTGATTTTGCCCGCTTATTATATTTGATTGCGGAGATTCCCGGTCTTGAAAGATTGCGATTTACCACGTCCCACCCCAAGGATATAGCGCCGGACGTGATCCGCGCTTTTGGCGAGTTGCCGGTTTTGTGCCCGCATCTGCACCTGCCGGTTCAGTCCGGCTCGGATAAAATTCTCAAGGCCATGGGCCGCAAGTACGACACCCGGAGATATCTGCAGATAGTGGACGGCTTGCGCGGGGTCTGTCCGGACATTGCTCTGACCACGGATATAATTGTCGGTTTTCCGACGGAAACGGATGCCGATTTTGAGCGGACCATGCAATTGGTTCGTCAGGTCGGATTCGACAGCAGTTTCTCCTTTAAGTATTGTGACCGCCCCGGCGTCAGGGCCTGCCGCATGGAGCCCAAGGTGGCGGAGGAGATCAAGGCCGAACGCCTGAGCCGGCTGCAGGAATTTCAGGAAGAATTGTCCCGGTCGGCCTTAGAGAATCGGATAGGTTCCCGGGAAAAAGTCCTTGTAGAAAACATGAGCAAGAGATATTCCCCGGATAAACCGCAATGGCGGGGGCGTGACCGGGCCGGAAGGGTGGTCAATGTTTCGGTGCGGAACGCTGGGGACTTGACCGGAAGGGAAGTTGAGGTAAAGATAACCCAAGCCAGAAAACATTCCCTGATAGGAGAGATGTTGTCGTGAATTTATTGCCCATGATTGTTGCCGGCCTGGCACTGGACGAAAAAAATCAGGCTCCGCTTCTTATATTGAAGGATAGACAGGAAAAATTTGTCCTGCCTATCTGGGTCGGAGGCCTGGAAGCGGTGTCCATATCCATGCCCTTGAATAACGTGGTAATGCCGCGTCCGATGACCCATGATCTGATTTTGAATCTTCTGCACGAAATGGAGGCCTCGCTTGCCCGGGTCGAAATTACCGAACTCCGGGATTCGACCTATTATGCCCGGCTTGTCCTGATGCAAAAAGACGAACCGATTTATATAGACAGCCGTCCTTCGGACGCGGTCGCTCTGGCGCTGCGGGCCGAGGTTCCGATTTTGGCTAATGAGGAAATGCTGCAGACCTTAAAATCCGATGAAGGCAAGAACTATCAGGTTGTTTTGGATGAAGCCGCCTCCGGCGATGACCGCTGGAGCGAAATCCTGGAGAATTTTGATCCGGATAAGACCAAGTACGAGATGTAGAGGATGATAGATCTGCACACCCATACCACTTACAGCGATGGCGAACTGATTCCGGCCGAACTCGCGCGGAGAGCGAAAGTCGCGGGATACAAAGCGCTTGCCTTTACCGACCATGCCGATCATTCCAATGTGCAATTTGTCCTCGACTCTCTTTTGCGGCTTGTCCGCGATTATTCGATTCACTCCGATATAGAGCTTTTGGCTGGTGTGGAGATTACGCACGTCCCTCCGGCCCTTATCCCCGAATGTGTCCGTCTGGCCCGGGAAACAGGGGCGCAGGTAGTTAATGTTCACGGGGAAACCCTTGTCGAACCGGTCGCGGGCGGAACCAATCTGGCGGCCATTGAAGCCGGGGTCGATATTTTGGCCCATCCCGGGCTGATAACCGAAAAGGAAGCCCGTCTGGCCGCGGAAAAAAATGTTTTCCTGGAAATAACAACACGCAAAGGACATAGCCTGACCAATGGTCATGTGCTCGCCATGGCCCGCAAGGCGAATGCCCGGCTGGTTATAAATAACGACGCCCACGCCCCCGGCGATCTAGTCGGCAGGGATTTGCGGCGCAGGATCGGCCTGGGCGCCGGCATGAGCGAAGAGGATTTGCGCATGTGCGAGGAAAACGCCCGGGAGTTTGTCCGCAGGAAAATAATGTCCTGAAACGGGAGGACAGAAATGGATGAACGAATTATAGGGCAATGCGCGGAAGCGGCACACATGATAAGCCGGAGCAGGTGCATGATCGCCATGACCGGAGCCGGTATTTCCGTGCCGAGCGGTATTCCGGATTTTCGCAGTCCCGGCGGTCTGTGGTCCAAATTCGATCCTTACGATGTCTGCTCTCAATGGGCCCTGGAGAACAACCCGCAGGGAGTTTGGGAATTTATGCTTGAAGCCGTGGATATGTTCTCCAAAGCTGAACCGAATTCGGCCCATATTGCCCTGGCTGATCTCGAGAAAATAAACCGTCTGCAGGCGGTTATTACCCAGAATATCGACAGCTTGCATCAGGCGGCGGGGAACAGGGAAGTGATTGAGTTCCATGGGGGGTGCAACCGTTTTTTCTGCCATAAATGTAAACGTGATTTTGCGGTGTCCGGGCTGAGGGAAGTTGCCGGGAAGGACATGCCCTGGATGTGTCCCGAGTGCAAGGCGATAGTCAGGCCGGATGTGGTTTTTTTCGGGGAACCGATACCAATGCAGGCCATGACCCGGACGCAGCAACTGGCTGACGAGGCGGATCTTGTCCTGGTGATAGGCACTTCCGGAGAGGTCGCTCCGGCCAACACCGTGCCGCATATCGTTCATTCCCGGGGCGGAAAAATAATTGAAGTCAATCTGGGCCCTACGCACTATGAAAATGTTTCCGATCTTCGGATTTATGCCCCGGCTGAAGAGGTTTTGCCGGTGATTGCAGGCAAGGTTGCCGAGATGCCGGGCTGAGTTTCAGTTTTTTGGACAGTGCATGGCTTTCCGCTGAATTGGGGCTGATGATCCGCTAAAAGTTGACGAAGCCGAACGGAGAACCAGACAGTTTTAGGTCATGTCCGAATGCCAGTAATGAATTTTAGAGGGAGATATTATGGATTTCTTTTCCGGTAGCGGTTTTTTGCAGTTGGTAGGCAGCGCCACGTTAGTGGTTCAAATGGTAATGCTTCTTTTACTGCTTATGTCCATATCCAGTTGGGCTATAATCATATATAAGGCCGTTGTTTTGATTCGTTTCCGGAATCTGGCCTCCAGTCATCTGGGAATGTTTGAGAATGCCAAGGATCTGGTACACGGGATGAAGCTTTTAAAACAGAGTGAAAATTCTCCCCTGTACCCGGTGGGCTACAGCGGGGTGGCTGAAATGCAGCGTTTGGAGAGAAGCGATTTGGCGCCGAACGCGAAATTTCGGGTGGCTGAGGATAATCTGGATCGGGTTTTGGGCCGCGAAGTGGATTCCAAACTCAAGGATTTATCCAGGGCTTTGCCATTTTTGGCCACCTGCGCCAATGCGGCTCCGTTTATCGGCCTTTTCGGCACCGTGTGGGGAATTATGCATTCTTTTCATTCCATAGGCATGAGCAAATCCGCGGCGCTGGCCGCTGTTGCCCCCGGAATTTCCGAGGCCCTGATCGCGACCGCTTTGGGTTTGGCCGTGGCCATACCGGCGACAATCGCCTACAACGCGTATCTTGGGCAGTTGAACGCTATCAGGACGGAACTGAACAGGTTTGCCGGAGTGTTCATCAACCGGGCCCGGCTGGAAATGCCCTGGATGGAAAAGGAGAAGCACTAGGCATGGATTATAATCCCCTGGATAAAGGTCTGCTGGCCGAGATCAACGTGACGCCGTTTGTGGACGTGATGCTGGTTTTGTTGATCATATTCATGGTTACCGCGCCCATGCTCGAGCAGGGGGTCGAGGTCAATCTTCCCCAGACCAAGACGGTGCAGACATTGCCGGAGGACAGCGATCATGTCGTATTGAGCATAAAGAAGGACGGGACCATTTATCTGGACGAGTACAAGGTTGAACCGGGGAAGCTCCGGGACCATTTGAAAAAAATCGCGGGACGAAAAGGTGAACTGCTTTATTTGCGCGCCGACTCTCAGGTTGAATACGGTCGGGTTGTCGACATCATGTCCAGGGTTAAAGACGCGGGCATCGAAAGGCTGGGCGTGGTTGCTGAAAAGGAAGGTGATTGATATCCATGCGGGGGCTTGCCTGGCTGGGATCGTGCTTTATTCACGCCATGCTTCTAAGCTTTGTCTTTTTCGGCGGCTGGCATCCCGAGGGAAGCGTGAACATAAAATTGCGTCCCGATGCGTATAAAGTGGATCTGGTGAACCTGCCCAAAAAGGGAAGCGACGCCGGAAAATCTGATAAAGGAAGCAAGAAAAAGGATGCAAAGGCAAAAATAGCCGAAAAAACAGAAAAGGCCCCAAAGCCCAAAAAAGCAAAATCCGTCCCCGCGCCAAAGCCTAAGAAAAAAACACCCGCCAAGAAAATAAGTCCTGAAAAAACCGAAAGTAAAAAAAACGCGCCGGAAAAGAAAAAAAAGGCGGAAAAAGAAGATCGGCAGGCCGCACTGGACGATGCATTGAGGTCCGCCAGAGAAATTTCCGCAAGAACAGACCGAAAAAGAGATAAAAGGATTGTTGATCAGGCTCTTGCCGGAGTTGAAGCACGGGTTGCGGATGAACAGGGCGGATCATCCTCTGGAACCGGTGGCGCCAGTCCGCTAGCGGTTTATGTGAGTTTGGTCGGCCAGCGGGTCAAGGACAACTGGAGGTTCCCCGGAGTCGGGCAGGGGAAAGGTCTGGCAGCCCAAGTCAGGATTCATCTGGATGAAAGCGGTAAAATTATCAAACATGAAATTGTAAACTCCTCGGGCGACAAGAACTTTGACGCTTCAACCTTAAAAGCGGTCCAGGAAACGGATAAATTACCCGTTCCACCTGATCGGGAGATTAGAACCGTGATTATCAATTTTAATATGCAGGATATTGAGTAAATTTATTCTTGATAGTAATTGTATGAAATATATCAAAATTTTTGTTCATTTTTTTTCCGCTGCTTGTGTTTCCGGCCTGCGGTTTTTAAATGTCCGCCAATGGGTGACGACTTTCCCTTCTGGTCCTGCCGGTCTTGAAGAGGACAAAAAGCCGTGCGGAAAATATGTGTTTTTGGGGGAACTTGATTTATACATGCAGTCCCCCGGTCCGGATTCCATCCCGGGAGTGCATAAGAAAACCGGGCTGCCTGTCGCAAGTTTACGCAAAAAATCCAATGAACTTTCTAATATAGTGAATAGTTACGTTCAAAAATTTCTTAAGTTGCCGGCTGCGTTTTTGCTCCTGGTCGGTGTTCTTTTAACCGGCGTATCGGTTGCTCCAGCCGCAGGCGAATCCCTGGAAATAGACATTTACGGACCGGGTCAGTCCAGTGCCAATCTTTTTATCGCCCCGCTGATTTCCGCGGAAAACGGGCCGTGGAAGGATGTTGGGGAGCAGACCCTGTTTTATCTTGAAGAAAATCTGTCTTTTTTGCCTTTCCTGAACCAGTTTAATGGTACGGAGATCATCGGCGGAGCTGATATTTCCGGATATCAGGCCCGGGATATCGACTTCAAGCGTCTCGGATTGTCCAAGGTGGATATCCTGATTACCAGCATGGTCAAAAAGAAAGAGAAAGCCCTGGCCGGCATCGAGTTGAGGGCTTTTGACGTTTTTTCCGGACGTATGTTGCTCGGCAAGGGCTACTCGCCGCGCAATAAAGAGCAGGTCAAACTGGCCGCCAGAAAATTCAGTGCCGATCTTTTAGAGGAATTGACCGGCGAGGGAGATTTGTTTTTTACGGATATTGCTTTCGCCTGCAAAGGGGACAACGGAGTAAAGGAAATCTGTTTAACTTCACTGCCCGGAGGAAATGTTCGCCAACTGACGGAATTGAGAGGAATCTCTACCAGTCCGGCCTTTTCCGGTGATGGATCCAGGATTGTCTTTTCCTATTTGAGTAAAGACCGGCACCGTCTCGGGATTTGGAAAAAGAATCCCGGAGAAGTTGAAACCCTGGAAGTGCCGGGAACAATTTGCATTTCACCTGTATTTGATCCGTCCGGACAAATAGTCGCCAGTTTGAATCCATACGGAAATCCGGATATTTGTTCCCTGGATACTGACAGTCAGGACGCTGATTTTATTGTTAAAAACTGGGGAATAGATGTTTCGCCCAGCTTTGACCGCAGCGGACGCAAAATGGCCTTTGTTTCCAGCAGAATGGGCAACCCGCATATTTTTTTATTGGACAGGAAAACTGATGAAATCAAAAGGGTGACATATGCCGGAAAATACAATACCAGTCCAACTATGAGTCCGGAAGGAAACATGCTCGCCTACTCCGGCAGAACAGATAATGGACACAGAATTTTTGTCCATGATCTGCGTTCCGGAATGGAGCGCCAGGTGACTTTCGGGCCAAAAAGCGATGAAGAGCCCAGTTTTGGCCCCAATGGTTATTTTATTGTATTTTCCTCGAACAGGGACGGGAAATACAGGCTGTACATCACAACAATAAACGGAGCGGAGCCCAGGCTGGTACCGACCGGCTCCCGGGAAGCAACAAATCCTTCCTGGAGCTGGGCCCGGAGCGATGACTGAATTTGATTCCTTTACGTTGCCTGTGTTACTTGCTGACTGGGGCGTTCCCGCTGTTATAGACGAGAGTTTTCGGGATAGAAACTTTCGGATTTTGACGAACGTTTTTACCTTGGCGATCCTCGCTCTTAGAGCGAAGCGGGTTGTTAAAAAACGTATATTTTATAATTGGGCTTGATTCATTTTACGAGTATGATGACTAATTACGGATTTTTTATATTTATCCGGAAATTCGCTTTTCTGGATTGAAATCGATTAAAGGAGGAAGCCATGTTTAAAAAGGTCTGTTTACTGGTTTTGACGGTATTTACCATTTGCGCCGTATGTGGTTGCGCGAAGAAAAAGATTTCTTCCGATGAAAGTGAGCAATCGGCGCAGGAAAAGAGTTATCGTTTGAACCAGAAAGCCATGCAGGGGGCGGAGGAAAAGTCTGCGGCTCAACTCAGGGCGGAAAGACAGAAACTTGCCGAGCGCGAGCTTGAGCAGCGGCAGGAAGATGAACGGCTGCAAGCCAGGGCTGAGCTGGAAAAGGAAAAGGCCGTGCAGACGATAACCGAGGAAAATATATATTTTGCCTTTGATTCCTTTAAGTTGAGCCCCGAATCCAGGAAAATACTTCAGGACAAAGCCGAGACGTTAAAAAAGTATTCCGAACTTAACATTGTCATAGAAGGCTATTGCGACGAACGGGGTACGGAAGAATACAACCTGGCATTGGGCGAACGCCGGGCCCGGGCGGCATACGAATTCCTGATTCTTCTCGGAGTTGATACCGAGCGGATGCAGATTGTCAGCTATGGAGAAGAATATCCGGTTGATCCCGGTCATAATGAAGCGGCCTGGGCCAAGAACAGAAGGGATGAATTCAGGCTTGTTAAGTAATCCGGCTAACTTTTTTTCGTGTCCTGAATAGTTGTGAACAGACCTTGATTTTACCCGGCTCCAAAGAGAATGCGCAAGATATTCTTTGGAGCCGGTGTTTAATTTATAATTCGCATTCGTCTCCGCCTTCACAATAGTTGCGGATAAATTGTCCGAGCTGAATCCCGAAATTGTAGCATTTCACTCCCTCGACGCACTCCTGGACATCCTTTTCATCCAGGTGGGTTTTCAGTTCATGCCCGTCTTTTTTGATAGTGGCAATCCATGAATCTTGATCCTGACTGTATTCGACACTGACATTCAGTCCGAACTTGTCAAATTCGGGAAAAAGTTTTTTCAGTTTTTCCAAAAGATCCTGTTTTTCCATGTTCATTTGGTTTCCTCCTTTTTAATTGTTCATTAAATGGCACTTTTTCAGTTTAACGGTGTCAATTTCCGTAATTATTCGATTATGTATTTAAGATACGTTCGCTAATAATTACGGCTCTTCGACGGAATGCATGGATTTTTGCGGGTTATTCTCCTGATCCTTTTGATGCCGCACTTTCGGTTTTGTATTTTCTAAGCCCCGCCAAAGGGGGATGCCCGCCCCCTTCGGCCTCGCTGGTTCCAAAGAAAGGCAGTTTTTGTTACCGGCAATGCCAATTGGTTTGAGAACCTTTTTTTACGCGCAAGTTTATCTTCCAAACGTCAAACCTCAAAACTCGTTGTCCGAGTCGATTACCGTGCCGTCCTCAATCCGGTATTGAGTGTCGGCGGTATTGACGATTTTCACCGCGTTCCGGATTTCAACACCCTTGCCGAACAGAATGTCGCCCTCGACCTGCAATGATTTGCAGTTTATAAGCGAAGGGGCTCCATTCGGAAAACGATGTTCAAAAGATTCCAGATTCTTGTAAAAAGCGGAGTCCAGGGTTATATGCGGAGGCTGACTGTTGAAATCCCCAGCGGGCTCGATGGTTCCTTTTTCTGTCAGGCGCATATAGTCGGAGCGGACAAGAAGCAGATCCTCGGTGGATTTGACCGGGGCGAACCTGTCTCGCGGCACCTGCAGGGCTTCGGCATTGTCAAAAGCTGAAATAGCCGAGCCCATGGCTGTTTCCAGCTGAAATACCCGGGGGGTGGAGCTGTTTTTGGGATCAAGATTTTTGGGGTTTATCAGCAGATCAAGCGGAATCATTTTGTGTTTTAGAAAGACCTCTTCCAGGGCTTTCAGATCCAGCCAGATGGAATTGGTGTTGAAAAAAGAATACTTGGCGGTATCCATGAAACTGTCCATCTGATTGTTCGGGCATTGGGCCAGCTCTCTCAGCGCCAGTCTGCCGTTTTTAAAAAGCCGGCAGAGATGTCCGCCTTTGCGGTCGGAAGCAGTCCGTCTGGTAACCTCCATCATAAATGTCAGTTTTTTACGGACCAGATAACCAAGAATCCTTTCATCCATTATCGCGCCCAGGTTGTCCGAATTGGAAATAAAGGCGTAGCGGTAACCGTTTTGGAGCAAAGTGTTCAGCAGGCCGCTGGTAATAAGCGCCAAATAGATATCCCCATGACCCGGAGGATTCCATTCCATATCCGGATTTTGGGGATACTCAGCCGGTTTGAGGTCCTTTGCCCGTATCTTGGGAAATTTATGCTGGACAAAAGCCAAGGGTAAGTCGTCCGGATTGTTGAAATTATTAGTGGCCAGCATGGTGTCCATATGAGTGCGAAAACTGTTCATGAAAAAAAGCGGCAGGGAGCAATCGTAATCCCGGCGCAAAATTCTTGCCTGTTCCAGTATGAGGTCGAGAAAATTTCGTCCTTCCTTTACGGTGATAAGTGATTTGGCTTGCTCAAGGCCCATGGTCGTGCCCAGTCCGCCGTTAAGTTTTATGATTGCCAGCCTGGACATGTTTTTCTGCCCGGCTGAAGCAAAATCGGAAAGATCGGAAAGGCTTGGAAGGTCATTGGGAGCGAGCGGTTGAATCTCATTGTCCGATAATTTGCCCTGGTTGCCGTAGAGAAGCTGTGAATAATAGCATTTGAACAGATTAACCGCTATGGGGGGGATGGATTGGGATTCCATTTTCAGGGCAAAGGGCTTGAACATTTCCATAAGTTTCTGTTCACTGTTGGCGATGCAGTCAATGTCTTTGTGCGACATCAAGTCCTCCTTTAGTCGTTGCACATGCTGAAAGGCTGGCCTGTCGATTCGAGGACCGCGCTCCAGAAATTAGAGGATGGATCCAGGCGGCGTCTTTTTTGGGTGACCAGTGAAAGCGGGAGATGGATGTAATAATCCTGAAGCATGCTGACCACCAGTTCGGTTTTTCCGCTCATGGCCGCGTGGACAGCGTTCTGGCCCAGAAAACCGCAATAGACGCGGTCATTGGCATTGGCTGGAATGGAACGGATTATGTAACTGGGATCGATGAATTTTAAAGTCGTATCCCTTGCTTTTTGACTGAAGTATTTTTTTATTTCCGAACAGAGTATATTGCAGATATCGCCCAGAATGACATTGCCGGAGGCGTCGGTTCCCGTGTTGTCGAAATGTTCCTGTCCGGCCCCCTCGGCTACAACAATGACGGCGTGGCCTCTGTCTTCAAGCCTTTTTTCAAGATGGTGCAGAAGCCCGTTTTCGCCGTGCAGATCGAATCTGATCTCCGGAATAAGCACAAAATTGACATCCTTCAGGGCGAGAGTGGATTGAGCGGCAATAAAACCGGATTCCCGACCCATCAATTTGACCATGCCGATTCCGTTCGGTGCGCCTATGGCTTCAACGTGCGCGCTCCGTATGGACTCAGTAGCTTTGGCGACAGCGCTGTCGAAACCAAAAGTTTTTGAAATGAAATGAATATCGTTATCAATGGTTTTGGGTATGCCGATTATGGAGATTTTCAATTTGCGATTTCTGAGTTCGCGGCTGATTACCTGGGCCGCTTTCATGGTTCCGTCGCCTCCGATCATGAACAGGACGCTTATATTCATTCTTTCCAGGGCATCGACTATTAGATCCGGAGACTGGTGTCCTCTGGACGAACCGAGCATGGTCCCGCCGAATTCATGTATTTCACTGACTTTGGCCGGAGTCAGTTCGATGACTTCATGTCCGAATTCGGGCACAAATCCCTGCAAACCGAACCTGATGCCCAGTATGGAGGCTACATTGTAATGATGATGGGCCTCCATGACTATTGCCCGTATAACGTCGTTTATTCCCGGGCATAAACCGCCGCAGGTTACAATCGCGCATTTTACCTTGGTCGGGTCGTAGTAAATTTTTTGGCGCGGCCCGGCTTCTTCAAAGTTCTGGTATACACTCTCAGTGTCTTCTTCTCCGGCGCGGATTTCCTTGGGGACATGCAACTGCAGCCGTTGCGAGTCCGGGACAAAACGGCAAAATGACAATGGGGACGAGATCTTGGCCTCGCCAAGAGTTGCTATCTTGGTTTGCAAGTGGTTCATACAGCCTGGTTCTCCGTTTTTATTTTTGTTTTAATTTTCCTGTCTTTTACTTTAAGGGACATAAAATGTTTTGGCAAGGAGGGGGAAAAGTAAGGTTGTCTGTTTGCTTTTTGTTTATGCCCGCGTGCATTGACAGTTAATTTTTTATGCTTAATTAATTTCAGGTGCGGATAATTTTTAGACCGCCTTTATTTTAATCGTGCAGCTATTCGGGTGTGGGATTTTTTCGGACATGACGGATGGAGTATGTCTTGTTCGGGAATGGCGGCTTTTTGCCGATACTGCAAGGAGAATTTGAATGGGAAAATATATAGTTTATCCGTGGCAGCTCAGAAGCATGCGGGACGAGATCAGCGACATTATGGAGGAGGCCTTTGACCCTTCTTTCAGATGGGCCGGCGATAAATTTCCCTTGTGGCAGCCTCCTGTTGATGCCTATGAGACTGAAGATAATTTTATCATAGAGATGGAATTGCCGGGAGTTAATCGAAATCTGGTGCATGTCGAAACCAGGGACGGATTTTTGATGGTCTATGGGGAGAGGCGCAAGGAAAAGAATGTTGTCGCTGGGGCGTATCAGATTATGGAAAGGACATACGGTCCTTTTGCCCGCAGATTTTCCCTGCCGCAGGATGTCGATCAGGAGAAGATAACGGCTTGTTTTAAAACCGGTATTTTAAGGGTTACCGTGCCCAAAAAAAGAAAGTCTTCTTCCAGAATACAAATAAAAATAAATGAGTCATAAAGGAGAATAGAGTTGACAAGTCAAATCAAGACAGGATTGCTTCTGGGGCTGCTCACTGCTTTGCTGCTGCTTTTTGGTCGAATTTTGGGCGGTCAGACCGGCCTGATTATCGCTTTTGTTCTGGCAATAGCAATGAATGTCGGCAGTTACTGGTTTTCGGACCGTCTGGTGTTGTCCATGTACAAGGCGCAAAAGCTTGAATACAATGATGCGCCACAGGTTCATAAAATAGTGACCGAATTGGCGCAGAAAGCAGGCTTGCCCATGCCCCGAATCTACATGATTCCTCAGGACGCGCCGAATGCATTCGCTACTGGCCGAAATCCGGGCAATGCGGTAGTGGCCGTGACCAGCGGAATTTTAAAGATTTTGAGCCCGGAAGAACTCAAGGGCGTACTTGCCCATGAGATGGGACATATCAGAAATCGGGATATTCTTATTCAGACAGTGGCCGCGACACTGGGCGGGACGATAATGTTTGTGGCCAGTATGGTAAAGTGGGCGGCCATATTCGGCATGGCTGGTGGAAATGATGAAGAAGGTGGAGGAAATCCCTTGCTGGCAATCGTGCTGGCAATAATTGCTCCTATTGCAGCCACCCTGATTCAAATGGCTATTTCCCGTTCCCGGGAATATCTGGCGGACCGCACCGGGGCTGAACTGTCCGGCAATCCGCTTCATCTGGCATCCGCTTTGCAAAAATTGGATTATTATTCCAAAGGCATTCCGATGCGCGAGGGGAATCCTTCCACAGCACATATGTTTATAGTCAATCCGTTTTCGGGAACTTCCATGGCCCGGCTTTTCAGTACCCATCCGCCGGCTGAGGACAGAATAAAACGCCTGCGGGCAATGGCCGGTTCCGGCTAAGGTTGCCTTCTTTTGGAATTGTTTTTTCAATCAAAAAGGGTAACTATACAGTATACGAAAAAGTTCATCGGATTTTTTATTGACTTAAATTCTCGATCGCGGCTCAAACGAATGGCAGCAATTAGACAAGTTCCGGCGGTAATTCGACCTTGATTTTATCCGGTTCGCCCGCGCAGCAAAGGGATTCTGTATTTCTACAGGATCCCTTTTTTGCGGGCTGTAAAAACAGGACAAAAATGCAAGTTGCCTTTGATGCCTTTTTTTGAGATACACCGGGGCTGCGGAAGGAGCAAAGTTTATTGGCTCCTGGACGGGAAGAGTGGTTTTTTATATTTCTTCACGATTCCACTTGACGCCAATATTTCGGCTTGGGAGTTGAAATTTGCGCGCCCGCCGCATGCAGCTTCCAAAAGGGTCGGGAGAATAAAAATCCGCGGGCAAATCAGGGAAGCCAGAATTGTTCGTGAATATTGTTGGCCTTAATGCAGAAAACATGACCTTGCGCAAGACTTGATCCTGCGCGGTCGCCGGGGTTGATTCCGTGATGAATTTTAACGATCATGTCCGCAATGAGTTCGGCAAGTGTGATCGGCCGAAAAATACCATAAAAAGAATAAGAGAGGGGATGCGCAGGCTGTCCCTGGAACCTGTCTATTCCGGAGTCAAAATGTCGGATGATTTATTCTGGGGGCAGGCCTGGATAGATGACGTGCGTTTACTTTGTGAAGGAAAAGGCCTTTCCCCGGAACTTTCGGAAGCCAGCGCGCTTGCCGAATTGACCGAACGTTTCAGTGCGGGGATGTTTTATCCAGCCTTTGAAAAGGAAGTCCGGTTCAATATGCCGGCCCTGTATTCGTCGGCTGTTCGCGGTTTCCTGAACTATGAGTGGATGCCCGGATACACTAGGGCGCATCAGGATGAAATTTCCGACGAAAAGGTTCGAATAGAGGACTTGCTGGTCCGAGAAAAGCATCTTGGCCGGGCAGAGGTTCAGGATATCAAAGACAGTGACATGGCCCGGCATTGGGCGGACGGGTATTCCCTCTGCCGAAAAACAAAGGTCAAGGTTCCTCTTGTTTTTTCCGCCTATGTCCACGGATCAAACGGACTGGCCGCGGGCAATACGCTGGAGGAAGCATTGCTTCAGGCCAGTGGTGAAATATTTGAAAGGTTCGCCCAGATTGAAACCATAAAGCCGGAAAGGGAAATGCCGACCATAAACCGGGATTCTTTAAAAGACCCCCGTTTTTCGGACATGATTTCCTTTTTTGAAAAAAGAGGCGTCGAGGTGCGGATTAAGGATTTGTCTTTTGACGGCCGCCTCCCGTCCCTGGGTATTCTTTTTACCAACAGGAATCTGCCGGAAGACGCCCTGGAACACAACATACTGATCGCCGGAGCCGCGTTTAATTCCGACGAGGCCCTTTGCAGGTGCTTTACTGAAGGGGTTCAGGGACGCAAGGATTTGAGATTCCCCCGGAAACAACTGGATAAAAAGCTTGTTCCGCGGGACAAAGTGCCCAACCATTACCTTTTGATGCGATGCGGAGTTTCTCTGAAGGATATTTCGTTTTTAAAAAAAGGAGCCCTGGTTGATTATTCGCCCTTGAAGCACGAAAATATCGGACAGGAAATACAGACCCTCGTTGAGACTTGCGCTGCAATGAACACGGATTGCATCCTGGTTGATCATACTCATCCAATTATCAAATTTCCCGTGGTCAGAGTGATTATTCCCGGCATTTCCGATTTTCTGCCGTTTATTAACAGGGATGTATTGACCAATGCCAGCAGCAAACCCGGCGCCCCGGAAAGAGGCAGTGAATATCTGCAGGTGATGAACAGTTTTTTTGATCCCGCCGGACACTAAATTGATCAGACAACCTGGTATAAATTTCACAAATTACCTTGACGATAAAAGGGGCCTGATTTAAGAACTGCGCAATCGGACTGTGAATGATTTCACTTGAAAGAATTTTTTAAAATTTAACCAACCGATTTCAATAGCATGACATTAAATACACATCTGAAGAATAAAAAGGCACAAATACTCAATCTCTGGCTGCAAAGGCTTTGTGAATCATATCCGGATGAGGGCGCAAAGTTTTTCCGGCAAAAAAAGAGCGAGTTCAGCAATCCCGTGGGCCATAATTTCCGGGTCGGCCTGGAAAATATACTGGATGAACTTTTGCGGGACAAGGCCTCGGAAAATTTGCCTCAGTATGTGGACGATATAGTCCGCATACGGGCTGTACAGGGCATCAAAGCCTCTGAGGCCGCGTGTTACCCCCTGGAACTTTTGCCCATCATCCGGCAGGTCCTTAAAAAAGAACTTAAAGACCCAGAGCTTGTTGAAGAACTTTTTTATTTTCAGCAAAAACTGAATGATCTCACTTCCCTGTCTCTTGATATGTATGTGGAGTGCCGGGAATATTTGTGGAGTAAAAAGGCGAGCTTTATGCACGATCATACGCATAAGCTCTTGGAAAAGGCGGACCTTATAAAAGAGGTGCCTAAATAAACTATGGGTACGGAGTAATTCAAGAACTAAAGCGAGGTAACGGTTCATGAAAGCGATTTACTCACTGTTTTTGGTTTTTGCCTTGGTTCTGGTGGCCCTGCTGGGTGCCGGCGCCTGCGGCTTGCATTACTTTTTTGGAGTAATCGTGCCGTATCTGGCAGTCGTGATTTTTGTTGTCGGGTTTGTCCTGAAAGTCGTCAATTGGGGAAAGTCCCCGGTGCCTTTCAGAATACCCACAACATGCGGACAGGAAGCCAGTCTTCCCTGGATTAAGGCCAATAAGATCGATAATCCGACAACACTTTGGGGCGTGCTGGTACGCATGTTCTTCGAGGTGTTCCTGTTCCGTTCTCTGTTTCGCAATACCAAGGTGGAGTTGCGTGACGGCCCGAAACTGTCTTATTCGTCAAGCAAATGGCTCTGGCTGTTTGCTCTCCTTTTTCACTATTCCTTCCTACTGATAGTATTGCGCCACATGCGGTTTTTTACGGAACCCGTCCCCGCGCTTTTCCAGTGGATGGATATTCTGGACGGAATGCTGCAGGTTGGAGTGCCCACTTTGTTCATGACCGATGTGGTCATTGTCCTGGCCGCCACTTATCTTTTTTTGCGTCGAATTGTTGTTCCGCAGATCAGGTATATATCCCTGCCGGCTGATTTTTTCCCCTTGTTTTTAATTCTGGCTATTGTGATATCCGGCATAATGATGCGCTATTTCGTCAAGACGGATATAGTCAGCGTTAAAGTCCTGACCATGGGTCTGGTTACATTTAATCCGCAAGTTCCGCCGGAAGTGGGGACAATATTTTACGTCCATTTGTTCCTGGTCTCAGTTCTGCTCGCTTATTTTCCTATAAGCAAACTTACTCACATGGGCGGTATCTTTATGAGTCCGACCAGGAATTTAGCCAATAATACCCGGCGCGTTCACCACGAAAATCCCTGGAATTACCCGGTAAAGGTTCATACCTATGAGGCGTATGAAGATGAGTTTAGGGGTAAAATGGTGGAGGCCGGTTTGCCTGTGGACAAACCTTTGGATGAACAGCCAGTTGAGAACAAGGAGTAGTAATAATGGCCACACCAAAACCAGAAATCCTGGCAAGGAATATCGATCACAATCCGCCTCGTACGGATTGGATGGATGTACCGCTGGAGATAAAACCGGGAAGATACTGTTACTCGGCTAATCCGGAAAATCTGGAGTATGTCGGGTTCCCTAATGCCCGCAAGTTCGAGCCTTTGGATGAAGACTGGAAGCTGCCTGACAACTGGCAGGAGATATTTCTGCAGGGCATGCGCGAACGGCTTGATCGCTTCCGTACGTTCAAGATATTCATGGATATCTGCGTGCGCTGCGGTGCGTGTGCCGATAAGTGTCATTATTTTATCGGATCGGGCGATCCCAAAAATATGCCGGTACTGCGCGCGGAATTGCTGCGTTCCATCTACCGGGGAGAATTTACAAAATCGGGCAAGATTCTGGGGCGGTTCGCCGGAGGCAGGAAGCTGACCCTGGCAACCCTGAAGGAGCTTTGGTATTACCTCTTTCAATGTTCGGAATGCCGGCGCTGCTCTGTCTTTTGTCCTTACGGCATAGATACCGCCGAGATCACCATAATGGGCCGGGAGTTGATCAATTTGCTCGGGCTCAATGTGGATTGGATTCAGGCACCGGTAGCCAATTGCTACCGCACCGGAAATCATCTGGGCATTCAGCCGCATGCCTTCAAAGATATGCTTGATTTCTTTTGCGAGGACATAGAGGAAATTACCGGCATCCTGCCGGAGCCTAATTATAACAAAAAGGGCGCGGACATACTGTTCATTACTCCTTCCGGGGACGTGTTCGCTGATCCGGGGACATACACCTGCATGGGCTACCTCATGCTTTTTGATTATCTCAAAAAAGAGTATGGCCTGGATGTCACCTGGAGTACATATGCCTCGGAAGGCGGCAATTTCGGGTTTTTCACCTCGCATGAAATGATGAAGCGCCTTAATTCCAAAATGTATGCCGAGGCCAAACGCCTGGGCGTTAAATGGATCCTGGGCGGAGAATGCGGCCATATGTGGCGGGTAATTCATCAATATATGGATACGATGAACGGTCCGGCTGATTTTCTGGAAGAACCGGTCAATCCGATTACCGGGACAAAATTTGAAAATGCCGCATCCACCAAAATGGTCCACATTTGCGAATTTACAGCCGATCTTATCAAGCACGGTAAACTGAACCTGGATAAGAGCCGGAATGACAACAAGATCTTCACTTTTCACGATTCATGTAATCCCGCCCGGGGTATGGGCATTCTTGAGGAACCCAGATATATAATCAATCATACTGCAAACCATTTTTATGATATGCCAGAAGGCACGATCAGGGAGCAGACCTTTTGCTGCGGCGGCGGCGCCGGCCTGAATGCTGGTGAGAACGAAGAACTGCGCATGATGGGCGGTTTTCCGCGGGCCAACGCGGTCAAGCATGTACATGAAAAACACGGAGTAAATATGCTTGGGTGTATCTGTGCGATCGACCGAGCTGTTTTTCCGGATCTTATGGGATACTGGGTGCCGGAAGTGGACGTCACTGGTGTGCACGAAATGGTTGGAAATGCACTAATTCTGCCGGGTGAACAGGAGCGGGAGACGGACCTGCGCATGGAACCCTTACCCGGAAAGGAGGAAGAGTAGATGTACGATAGCGGTAAGATATTAGCTGGTCTGGCCGTGTTTGTCGTGCTGATCACCTTTCCCTTTTGGTTTAATATCGGAAACGCTGCATTCAAGGAACCCGAATTGCAGAAACCGAAAGAGGGCAAGGAATGCGTGATGGAAACACAACTTATGCGGGCCGAACACATGCAGCTTCTTGATGATTGGCGCGATGAAGTGGTTCGGGACAAGGATCATTACTATCATAGTGATAACGGCAAGGTTTATTGGAAGAGCCTGACTTTGACCTGCATGAAATGCCACGATGACAAGGAAAAATTTTGCGATAAATGTCATAATTCCGTGGGCGTAACCCCGTATTGCTGGGATTGTCATGTACAGCCGCCGAAGGGGGAAGAATAATGAACACGACAAGGAGAAAGTTTCTTAAGCTGGCCGGATTGACCGCTTTGGGCTGGAGTCTGCGTCCTTCCATTCTCATGGCTGCTTCAAATTCCGCAACGGGGGTTGCTGATCCTGGAGATGCTCTGCATGCCAAACGCTGGGCAATGACTATTGATACCAAAGCATTGACCGAAGAAATCATGCAAAAGTGTATTGATATATGCAACAAAATACACAATATCCCGCAGATAGATTCTGATGAGGAAATCAAATGGATATGGACAGCTCCATTTGAGCATCTCTGTCCAGGTCAGGTGCATAAGCGTTTGATGGAAATGCCGGAAGAAAACTCGCTTTCATTGTGTAACCATTGCGATAACCCTCCCTGCGTTCGGGTTTGTCCGACAAAGGCCACTTTTCAACGCGATGATGGGATTGTCATGATGGATTTTCATCGCTGCATCGGCTGCAGATACTGTATGGCCGCTTGTCCCTATGGTTCCAGAAGTTTTAATTTCAGCGATCCGAGAAATTATCTTAAGGACCCGACTCCGGATTTTCCGACCCGGACCAAGGGCGTTGTGGAAAAATGTGAGTTTTGTTCTGAACGTCTGGCGGAAGGCAAGCTCCCGGCTTGCGTCGAAGTCTCTGAAGGAGCGCTTAAGTTCGGTGACCTCGACGATCCGCACTCAGATGTCTCCAAAGCTTTGGAAAATAGATATTCTATTCGACGTAAACCCGAACTAGGCACGGAACCCTGTGTCTACTACCTGATATAAGGGGAGTGTCATGCTGGAAAAAGCTGTAAAAGGAAACGGATTATACTGGGGCTGGTTAGGGCTCTTGCTGGCCGTAATTGGAGTCGGATTCGGCTGTTATCTCTTTCAGCTGAATCAGGGATTGACAATTACCGGCATGAGCAGGGATGTCTCCTGGGGATTTTATATCGCCCAGTTTACTTTTCTGGTTGGTGTGGCGGCCTCGGCGGTCATGATGGTCATCCCGAAGTATCTGCATAACTACAAGGGCTTTTCCCGGGTTTTGATACTTGGCGAATTCCTGGCAATCGCTTCAGTCGCGATGTGCCTGCTGTTTATCGTAGTCGATCTCGGGCAGCCGCAAAGACTGTTTAATGTCCTCCTGCATCCCACGCCAAATTCTATTCTTTTCTGGGATATGGTGGTTTTGAACGGGTATTTATTCATAAACCTGCTGGTGGGCTGGGTCACGCTGCAGGCGGAGCGCAAGGAAATAGCACCGCCGAACTGGATCAAGTTTTTTATTTATCTGTCCATACCTTGGGCGATAAGCATTCACACTGTAACCGCTTTTTTGTACTGCGGACTTCCTGGACGAGGGTACTGGCTGACCGCCATTATGGCGCCAAAATTTTTGGCCGGCGCCTTTGCATCCGGCCCGGCTCTCTTGATAATGCTTATTTTTATCATCAAGATGGTTTCCAAATGGAATCCGGATCCTACCGGTGAAGCTGTTCAGAGTCTGGCCAAGATTGTTACCTACAGCACGATTGTTTTGCTCTTTTTTATTCTTCTTGAGGTATTCACTGTAGGCTACAGTCAGATTCCTTCACATATGGACCATCTGAAGTACTTATTCTTTGGCCTGCACGGAAAGGGCGTTTATACCGCCTGGATGTGGGTTTCCATGATATTCATGGCCGGAGCTTCTGTAGTTATGCTCTTTCCTTCCAATCGCCGTTCTGATAATATCCTG
>JBNJHA010000033.1:0-23351 GCA_051748085.1 Thermodesulfobacteriota bacterium | reverse complement strand
TATTTCATCATGGGCCAGGCCCACGGAAACTTTGATTTTGGCTTCAGGACAGGCGGCCAGGGTGTTGCCAAGGTTGGTTTCAATTTCTTTTTTTACCTGCTCTGTAAGCCCGGATGGAATCAGATGTCTTATATCCCCCCAGCTGTGTTCCCGCAGACCGCAGGAATGGAATATGGTCAATGAGGCCTGATTGGACCGGGCCAGGCTTATTCCGGCCTGTATAGCATGATTACAGTCATTTGTGGAGCTTATGGCGACTACTATGTTTTTAAACATACGGTCCTCTTAATAAATGTTGCGTGAATTATTCTAGTCCGGGTGGCATCCGGCACAGGTGACCGGTCCCTTTTTATTCCGTATGTGACAGTTCTTGCACTGCATGTGGTATGCGCGCCGCAATCCGGGAACGGCATTGTCCGCTTCAAAATGACATTCAGCGCATCTTGTACCAGCGGAAGATTCTCCGGGTATCAATTTGCCGTTTTTATCATAGACATGATGGCATACGGAGCAATTTTTCAACTCGGCCTTATAATTATGCTCGTCATGTTCAAATACAGCTCCGGGCCGTTTAAGCGGCATCAGTTCATCCGGATGCAGGCGATATATATTGTCTTGCCCGCTCCATGCATTCAACGCCAAAAAAGATGAACACAGAAATATGACGCTCAGAACGGTCAATATTTTTATTCGCGAATTATTTTTCCATGCATTCATAAATAATGTCCCCGAGAAATTTTATTTCCATGTCCAATGAGTAGTGATGGATAATATCTTCAAGTCCGCCGTGGCAGTTATGGCAGGGGGCGATAACCACCGGGACTTCCGTGGCTTTGAGTTGCTCGGCTTTTACCCGGTTCCCCTCTATGCGGGTCATTTTATAGGGCGGCCCGCAATTTATGACCCCGCCTCCGGCGCAGCAGCAATAGTTATGTTCTCTGTTCGGCTGCATCTCCACAAATTCCGTGCATATTTCCCGGATTATTTCCCGGGCTTTTTCATGCAGGCCCATTCCCCGAACGATATTGCAGGGATCATGAAAAGTCACCGGACGTTTATACTTGTTTTCTATTTTTATTTTACCCTGGTTCAAAAGTTCCCAGTAAAATTGTACAGCATGTATGATTGGAACGGGAGGTTCCTTCCAGCCCAACCAGCGCGTTCCTGTATCATAAACCGAGCGGAATGCGTGACCGCATTCGCCCATGACAATTTTTTTGCATTTTAGACGCATTGCGGATTCAAAATGGACTTTTTTTAAACGCCCCATAAGTTCATAGTCTCCGACATACATGGCCATGTCACTATTGTCCCAGCCCGGAGTTGCGGGCATGGTCCAGTTTATCCCGGCCTTGTTCATGATGATCGCTGCCTGATATATGAGTTGGGTTCTGAATTTCGGTTCGGGACCTATTACGGAATAAAAAACTTCGGCCCCTTCTTTTTCAATCGGTATCCTGAGATCCGGAATTTCGTCCCGGGCTTCTTCTTCCTGCCATTGAAGGCTGTCTATCCATTCATCTTCCTTTACCCACATCTGATTCAGAGTGGCCGCGTGACTGTGGGCGGTATCCTGCAGATACTGAGGTGTGATTCCGAGCAGATGACAAAAACGCCGGACCAATGCAATCTGGTAGGCGATATCGATTCCAAAGGGACAATACATGGAACAGCGCCGGCAAAGGTTGCATTCGGTATACGCGATGCGGGCGCAATCACGAACGGCAGCCGGTGTAATTTTACCCTTGGCCTTTATTATCCGCCAGACGGTCTGCTTTATTTTACCAACTGGAGAATAACGGGGATCATTGTCGTGCGACAAGTAATAATGACAGGCCTTGGAACATAATCCGCAATGCACGCAAGTGCTTATATATGTCTTGAGTCGCGGCCCGGCTTCCTTTTTAAATACCCGGTCGGCCGCCTTCTTTATCTGCTGGGTCGTGAGTTCCTGCATGCCGAGATCGAGTCCGATATCTGGTATATTGTCCTGCATATATTTAAGTCCGGTTTTTTAAAGGTTTGAAAGGGAATTGTTGTTTTTTACCAATCTTTGGCGTGCCGGACGGAACCGAATTCCGAACCCGTATACGACCGGGTGAAAACCGCCAGGAACATGTGAGCCATTCGAGTAAAGGGGATAGAGATCAAAAGTATTTCGCTGGACAGGATATGGATTATCATTGTCGGCTTGGGACTGAACCATTGGTGATAGGCGGCCATGCCGCTGATAAAAGGCAAAAAAATCAGTATTAAAAGTATAAAGTCGGATATCCCGGTTACATATCTGACTTCAGGCAGGATAATGCGGCGTAGTGCGAAGAAGATGACAGCGCAAACCACGATGCCGGTCATGGACGAACTGATTTTGGAGGGAAGGGCCGGGAATTGAAAACCAAAATATTCTTCCCAGAGAATAATATGTCCCAGGGTGAATAAAGGGACAACCACAAGGCATATATGGAAAGCGAATGAGATAATTGTCATTGCCGGGTGCAAACGCATATTCCTGGATGCAAAAGGAATGCTCCAGTGCATAATTGAGCGCAAGGCGTATTTCAGGCTGAAATAATTGGTTACTATCGGATCCTTGTCGATGGAGGTGATTACCAGACTTAATATCCGGTAGAGCATGCCCAGTATAAATACCGTCCATGCTGTCCAGGCCAACGGTCCGCTGATGATGGAGTAAAAGGTGTTCACAGGTCCGCCTTGTTTTTTACTTTTTTAATTGCCTACGGGAATAACGCTGCGTAGTACCCGATCGTCTTTTATGCCCCGTACCAGGATGGTTTTATTATCCGGGCTGAATGTCGGAGGCCATAAGGCGTCATATTCAATATCTATTTGCCTGTTGTCGAGTATAATTGAAAAAAATCCGTTTTTTTCCACTTTTGCCGCTAAATGCAGTTCGTTTTCAGAAAAGACAGGTTGCCAGGCCATGTCGAAATCGCCGTCCCACACCTTTCCGTCCACAATGATCCGCCATTTGTCTTTTATTTTTCCCAAAGCGGCGATTCTGCTGCCGTGCGGGCTGAATGTGAGGTCAGCCACAGCAGTTGGAAATTTAACTTTCCAGGTTTTGTCGTTTACAGCGATTGTCCATTTTCCGAATTCGGAAGCAACGATTGCCCCCCAGTTCTTTCCGGTCGGATCATATGCCAGATTCCACATCTGAAAATAACTGGGTTTTTGAATCAAAGTTCCGTCTTGAGCCAATCCCCATTTTCCCTCCATTCGAACCGGCGCGGACACGACCTGATTAACCGGATTAAAGGCCGGACGCCAGACACCGGAAAAAGTGTTGTCCCAGGTTTTGCCGTCCACGGCGATGGTGTAGTCATATATACTGGTTCGGCATTGGGCGGCTACTCTGGCGCTTTGATGATCAAAGACCGGAGTCCACAGGTTTACGAATTTTTCCGGCCAGGTTTGTCCGTTTACCGCCAGGGAATAGCAGCCTTTTTTGTAAGCCTGTATATCGGCCTGTTCCATTCTTTCGGTTTGAACTACCGCAGCAGTAAGTTTTCCATCCGGACTCACGGCGAATTGATTGGCATTTAAAAAATAAGATTTCCAAGGTGTTGCGTCTATAGCCATGCCGTATTGCAGATCTTTTTGGACGGCCACGGCAATAGTGTTGTTTTTTTCGGAAAAACGCATATCCCAGACGAAATCAAAAAATTCATTCCAGGTTTTTCCGTCTTCAGCTACGGACCATTTGCCGTCCTGCATGACTAAAGCTATTGTATTCCCCCATGGTGTGTATTTAAGCCCCCAGACCTTTTCAAAGGGTTCGTCCCATAGCTGCATGTTTTCGCAGACACTGAATTCGCAGTTGCCCAAATTAACAACCGCCGCAGCTTTTTCTCCATTAGGGCTTATTTGTATTTCCTCCTGCCAGTCGAATTCTATATTGCATCTGGACAGATGAATAATTTCCCGAGTTCCCGGTTCCCAATCCCAATTTTTTTTGTCTGTCATTTTTTGCTTCTGAATGTATTATAAGTTTTGTATCCGATCACCAAATGCACGCCAAAAATCCGGTGACTATTTAATGTGCTGAATGGTTACCCCGGGTTTTCTATTTTTCCTCAGGGGCCAGGGTCAATCGGACGTCGGCAACAATGCCCTGTTCAGAGTTTACCAGGACAGGATTGAACTCTGCCTCGTAAATTTCCGGGAAGTCAATTGCCAATTGGGACATTTTCATCAATATCTCCTCCAATGCGGAAAGTTTGACGCCTTTTTCGCCGCGAAAACCTTTAAGGAGCAAGTATGATTTAATTTCTTTAAGCATGTCCCTGGCATCCCTTCCGGTCAAGGGGGCCAGTCGGAAGGAAATGTCCTTAAGGACTTCGACATAAACTCCGCCTAGACCGAACATTAGCAGCGGACCGAATTGATCATCGCGTTTTACTCCGATTATTACTTCCTTGCAATTCTCCGGAGCCATCTTCTGGACCAGACAACCGGCGATATGAGCTTCCGGCATGCGGCGCAATGCCCGGGATGTTATATTTGTAAAGGCGGATTGGACTTCTTTTTTGTTTTTTAAGTTGACCTGCACGCCCTTAACATCTGTTTTATGCGATATACTTGGCGATGCAATCTTTAAAACCACGGGGTAACCAATGGCCTCGGCCGCTTCTATCGCATCCGTGCTGGAGCGGGCCAACCGTGTTTCCGGAGCGGGCAGATTGTAAGCCTTGAGAATTTCAAGTGCCTGGAATTCAACTATATCCTGGCGGCCGTCCTGACGCGCTTTGTCAATGACTTTGCGTGCGGCTTTGATATCTCTTTTTATTTCCGGTTGTTCGGGCTGAGGCTGAATTTTGCGCTGGTACTGGTCGTGCATTGCTTCCATGCTGCTAATAGCCGGTTCCGGAAATGAATAGCAGGGGACCCCTCCTTCAAGGAGTATTTTTTTGCCGATTTCGACTCTTTTTTTGCCCATGAAACACGCGGATACAGGTTTGTCTGAATTTTTGGCGACTTGAACAAGGTTCCGGCTTATGGTTTCTATTTCATCCGCCGCGCTTGAAGTCGGAGTCAAAATAACGAGTATAGAGTTTACATTGGGGTCTTTAATAATTGTTTTCAAAGTGAAATTGTAGCGTTCGGCACCGGCGTCCCCGATAATGTCCACCGGATTGTAAAGTGAAGCATACGACGGCAGGAATTCCTGCAGCTCCTTCAATGTTCGCGGCGAAAGACGGGCTATGTGCATGCTGGAGTTTTCACAGGCATCCGCTGCCATTATTCCCGGCCCTCCGGAATTGGTAATGACGCATAAGTTCGGGCCTTTGGGCAGGGGTTGCGAGGAAAAAGCGTGGGCCAGGTTGAAAAGGGTCTGGACATCATGGGCCCGGATAATCCCGGACTTGGTGAAAGCAGAGGAATAGGCCTGATCAGATCCGGCGATCGCTCCGGTATGGGACGATGCCGCTTTGGCTCCGGCAGACGTTGTTCCGGACTTGATCATGATCACCGGTTTTTCCTGAGTGACTCTTGTTGCCGCCTGAATGAACCTCTGTCCTTCACAGACATTTTCAATATAACCCAGAATTACGTCGGTATTTTTGTCCCGGGCCAGATATTCAAGCATGTCCGCCTCATCCAGTACCGCCTTGTTGCCCAAACTGATAAATTTGGAAAAGCCGATGTTTTCGCCTAAAGCCCAGTCCAAAATGGCCACACACAGTGCCCCTGACTGGGAAAAAAAGGCTATGTTTCCTGCTGTCGGCTGTTCGGCCGCAAAAGAAGCATTTGTCTTGCCCTGAGTGTTTATCATGCCCAGACAATTTGGTCCGAGCAGGGCCATGTTGTTTTTATGCGCTATCTCGACCATTTCCTGTTCCATATGATATCCGCGGCCGCCTACTTCTTTGAATCCAGCGGTTATGACCACAGTAGCCCGGGTTCCTTTTGCCGCCAGTTCCTTGAGCGATTCGACGACTCTGTGCCTGGGAATGGCTATGACCGCCAGGTCAAGATTGTCCGGAAGGTTTTTTATCGCAGGTTCAACCTTTATGCCCAGGATGCTTTCTGATTTGGGATTGACCGGATAAATGGTCCCGGCAAAGCCGGCATCGGTCATGTTTTTGATTATACTATGTCCTATTTTTCCCGGTGTGTTTGAAGCGCCAATTATGGCTACATGGTGCGGATTGAACAGGGCATGGATGTTACTGTGAGACATATTTTTTTCATCCCGGTGTTGAGGTTTTTTGTCTTACGTTTGAAAATTGTCTTGCAGGTCAATATGTTAAATTGTTTCATTTGTTAATATATCTTGTTTGTCCGCGGACTTCAATAGAAGTATTATTTTTATGCCGCATTATTGTGCCGGCAAATTCTCTTGTCAAATACATGCAAGCTGGTTTAGATTTCCTGAAAGATATCAGTTTGCCAAATTTATTTGTGTGCTGAATAGATACCTTGAGAGAAGTAAAAAAAGTTGGAGGAAAAAAATGTATTTTAAGCAGATCACTGTTCAGGGACTTGGCTGCAATTCTTATGTGCTCGGCTGTCCCGGGGCGAGAAAAATGGTGGTTGTTGATCCAAAGCGCGATGTTCAGGATTATCTGGATATTTCCCGGGAAGAGGGGATGAAGGTTACGCATATTATAGACACGCACGTGCACGCGGATCATGTCAGCGGGGCGCATGAACTTAAGTCACATACCGGGGCCGGGATATACATGTCCAAGCGTGCTCCGGTAAAATTCGACTGCGGAAAACTGGAGGAAGGAGATCGGATAGAGTTTGGTATGGTAGGAATCGAAATCCTTTATACCCCCGGGCACACGCCCAATTCTCTTTCCCTTTTGGTTACCGACAAGGCCCGTGCCGATGAGCCTTGGATGATTTTAACCGGCGATCTTTTGTTTGTCGGGTCCATAGGTCGTCCGGATCTGGCCGGGGCCGAAGTCCTCGAAGAACAGGTCAAAAATCTGTATGATTCCCTGTATAACAAGATTGGCCGCCTCCCGGATTATCTGGAGCTTTATCCGGCCCACGGCCAGGGTTCGCTGTGCGGCAAGGGGCTCAGCTTCAAGAGCAGTTCAACCCTCGGATTTGAAAAAAGGGCGCAGGAAATTCTGCAATGTGAAACCTTTAAAGAGTTCCATGATCAGGTTGCCGGAGAATATCCGGCCCGACCCAAGAGCTTTACGCATATTATATCCACCAATGCCAATGGGGCGCCATTGCTTGAGCGCTGTCCTCTGGATCGGACCATGAATCCGGATATGTTCAAGAAGATTGCCGATCAGGGTGCGACGATAATAGATACCCGGGATACCGGCGCTTTCGGTGGATTTCATATTCCCGGAGCGATTAATATCGGCTTTGAAAAGCAGATGGCCAATTGGATCGGGATGGTCATTGATCCGACAGCGGACCTTTTGTTGGTTGTCGATGATGAATATAAATATGATCTTATGCTTACCGAACTGCATCGCATTGGCTATGACAAAGTTTTCGGATATCTGGCCGGAGGAATGGCCGCGTGGATAAATCACGGTCTGCCCATAGACAATTTGTCGCCTATTTCCGTGCAAAGAATGGATCAGAAGATAAAAACCGGGGATGTGGGACATATTGTTGATGTGCGCACCGTAGCGGAGCGAGAAAACGGCTATCTTCCCGGATCCGGATCTTTTCCCATGAGCGACATTCTGGAAAACGGCCTGGATATTCCGGGCGGGGACGAGGTTATTCTGGTCTGCGGCAGCGGATATCGCTCGAATATCGTAGCCAGCAAATTAAAACAGGACGGTTTTACTCACGTACACAGCCTGGCTGGAGGGATGTATGCATGGTCCAGTGCGGGATATACACTTGAAGGTGCTTCCTGACCGCTGTTTATTCACGAATCGAAAGTCATTTAAAAGGATTTTGATTGTGAACGGACCAAGCAGTCAAATACGTCTGTCTTGTGTTTAAAAATCTTGCCGCAGGCAGAAGGGAGGATGATATGAAGAAGTTGGCGAGCATGTTTTTATTTGCTTTGTTTTTAGCCGGATTTGTTTTTGAAGGCGGGGCGCGAGCAGCTTCCCTTAATCTTTCTCTTTGTTTTGTTGTTGATGCTTCCGGAAGTATGCGCGGGAACAAAATCACTGCCGCCAAAGATGCAGTGCGGACTACTGTCGGCACTTTACGTTCAGACCTGGGGATAGAGACATCTTTGTTTGCCTTTGGCGGCTGTAATTCCTGCAGACTTATGCAGGATTTTACCCAGAATCCGCAGTCGATTGTAAACAGTCTCGGATTTAGCGCGGGTGGAGATACTCCGCTTGCTTTTTCCATGAAAAAAGGAGCCGACTATCTGGAGACTACAGGACAGGGATCCCGGGGTGTGTTGATAGTTTTGAGCGACGGCAAGGAAACCTGTGGAGGTGATCCGGCCGCTGTGGCCCGGGAGATAGCCGGCAGACAAATGTCGATACGGATTGAAGTGATTGGTTTTGATATCCGAGCGGGGTCAAAGGTTGAAAACCAATTGAAAGAGATAGCTGGCAATGGAAACGGGAAATATTATCCGGCTCATAATGTGGGCGATTTGGCCAATGTTTTTAAAAAGGTGGTGGACAGTTCCATTAAAAGCAGTTTGCCTTCAGCCAAGCAGGGTGAACCGCTGCGTTTTGAACAGCTTGGTCCTTCGGATTGGAACGATCCCGGTCGTGGACCGGACAAGAAAAAGGATCCTTATGCGCCGGATTATGAGCAATACGATTTAAATTAGTTCTTATCCGGAAATTCAAAAATTTCCGGATGGAAACGAATTAGTTACGGGCAGTAATAAAAAAGAGGCCGGGTTATTCCCGGCCTTTTTTATTACTCCTGCAGCATGGGCTGACCATCTATATCCTTTAGAGAATTCAGAATAATCAGTATGATATCCAGAATGTACCAGATAAAAAAACCGCCCAGAGTGAACAGCTTGAGCATTCCCAGGGTCCGATGTCCAAGGTAAAAACGGTCCAGTCCCCAGAATCCGGAAGAAATGGAAAAAATAAGGGCTATACTTTGATATTTTGGGCCTTCAGAGCTGGTAGGTATTCCGTCAATAGTATGGTCAAGTCGGCCGGAAATAATGCAGTAGGCATCGAGAATAAACCATAGAAAAAGAACGATGCCGACAATTCCGGCTAGAACGGACAATACCGGGTTGAATCCGTATCCGGCAGCTCTTGGTCCGAAGGAAGCCAGCATGGAGTAATACAGAATATAGAATACAGCGCTTACGCCAATACGCAGGATTCCGAGTTTGTTGTAGCGCATGTAAAAATAATGGGCGCCGATAAAATTGCCGAATACAAGCAAAAACATAAGGAATACGGGGTTTTTTTGCTCGTTCCCTTTTAATTCCGCTCCATGCACATCGGTTTGTTTATTCAGGAGAACCAGGAAAATATCGATTATCCACCAGATGAAAACTCCGCCCAGGGTAATGAGTTTCAGTATGCCGGTGCCTATTTTGCCCAGATAAAAACGATCGAAACCGAATATCCCGAAGATAAGTGAAAGCATTAATGTGACATGATAGGATTTTTTGTGAGTCGGTCTTTCCTCCTCATCGGATTTCATCTTTTTCATAAGAACGGTGTCCTTGAATTGCTTGAGCTCATCGGAAAAACTTACAGTCTGGGACATGATGTGCCTCCTCGATTAGGGCTTTAAATAAGTTGATATACACTTTTTATTAAAGAATAATATTTCTTCTGTGTCAACAGCATTTAAGGACAGAACCGGCTACCAGGTAATTTTTTTGCAGAAAATTTATGTTCGGAAATGCAAAAAAATGGGTTGAACTTTTTAGTGTAGTTGAGAACACATAAATTTGAAAACTGCCGCAGTTAAATCCAAAAATTACATCTTCAGAGGGAAATGGGGGGCTGAAATATGAGTTGCGGGGTTTGCTTTATGCGGCATTTTTCAATATACAAAAAATGTGTTTTATAAACGTGTTGAAATCAGGAGGACGGAAATGGAGAATGAGAATAGCATGGTTGAATCCATTAAAAAATTTCACGTGCTTACTTTTGTCGGTCTGGGGTTGCTTCTTCTGTTCATAATCTTTTGTTTCATTACCAGTGTGGCTGTCAGATGGTGGATAATGGTTCCTATTGCCGTGGCCGGTGCGACAGTCCTTTACATGCGTATGAAACAGGCCTCGGGTCTGGAGAAAAAAGTTTGTCTTTTCGCTATTTGGGGGATGGTAGCTGTATTTGTCTTACGGGACATTGTCATGTCCTATAGAATTGCTTCTTTAATTGATGGTATGCAGGATATGGCCGATCAATTCCGCAATGCATTCAACTGAATTGAATCCGGGAATTTTTAAATTTTCGAACAAGATTAGTCCCCAGGTCGATGCGTTTCTTAATAAGCGCTTAGGATTAAGTTTAATCCGGGATCTGCATGCATATTGCCACTACTCATAAGAACACGGATTTTGATGCCCTGGCCTCGCTTGTGGCGGCAACATTTCTTTATCCGCAATTACTCGGTGTTGTACCAGGACAAATTCGGGACAATGTTAAGGCTTTTCTTGCCTTACACAGGGATCTGTTCAAAATCGTACCCCGAAAGGGACTGGATATTTCCAATGTCAGTCGGCTGGTAGTCGTTGATGCCAATAACTGGAAGAGGCTGGACAGGATGAGCAGTCTTTTTGAATGTCCGGATATTGATGTCTGGGATCATCATATGTCCGGTGCGGATATACAGGGGAGCATGCTTTCAATTCATCCTTTAGGGGCGAATGTGACTCAAATGGTAGAGGAAATGCGCATTCGGGACTGCGCCTTTTCTCCAATGCACGCCACGCTTTTTTTGATGGGTATTTACGAGGATACGGGGCGCTTGAGCTATCCGTCGACAACCCCCAGGGATGTTTCTGCGACCGCTTTTCTTCTGGAAAACGGAGCGGATTTGAATGTTGCCGCATCTTATCTGTCTTCCTCTTTTGACGCCGGTCAGACCGATGTTTTGACCAGGATGCTTGAAGATGAAGAATTGATTGACATTGGAGGGTATAAAGTCGGGCTGGGCAGCGTCGATCTTGAGCAGACGTCTATTGGGCTGGCCCCGATAGTCAGCAAGTATCAGGAGATCAGGGGAACGGATGCGGCATTCGGCGTTTTTAAGCTCGATCATGACAGCAGTATAGTTATTGGAAGAAGCGGATTTCATGGGCTTGATATAGGCCGGGTAGTCTGCGCTCTCGGGGGAGGTGGTCATGCAGGTGCCGGCTCGGCCATGGTCAAAAGCGGAGATTTGAACGATATTACGTCCAGAGTGCGAAATCTTATCCTGGAAATGGATCGTCCTCAGCTTGAAGTGCGGGAGATAATGTCCGGTCTTGAAAATTGCCTTACGCCGGATATGTTGATGCGTGATGTTAGAAAATTGTTGAACCATAGGAAAAAAAGGTCCGCTTTGGTAGTAAAGGCCGGGGAATGTATCGGACTTATAAGTGAAACCGAGTTAAGTAAGGCCCGGACCGATTTGCAGTTAAACTCGCCGGTCAAGGCCTTCATGCGCAGGGACGTCCCGTCGGTATATCCCGATCAGGGAGTGCAGGAGGTATTGAAACTTTTTGGAGATATGGAAGTAGCTATGCTTCCGGTACTTGAAAAGGATAAAATTGTCGGCGCATTGACCCGCAGCGATTTGCTTCTGCAATTGTATCACAATTTTTGAAAACCATATTTCTACTGTATTATTTTCCGCTTACTGCGGACCAAATTGAACCTAATGCCGACCCTTCTCCCTTTTGGTCACCGCCGGCAGACGGGGCGTTTTCCAGTATCCGGTCCGCCATGCGGGAAAATGGCAGGGACTGCAAAAGGACAGTACCTTCCCCGCTCAAGGTAGCCAGAAAAAGTCCTTCGCCTCCAAACAACATGGACTTGAGATTTCCGGCCCGCTGAATATTATAGTTTATCCCTGAAGTGAAAGCGACTAAACAACCGGTATCGACACGCAGCGTTTCTCCCTGCAGTTTCTTTTTGACAACAGTACCACCGGCATGAATGAACGTCTTGCCGTCCCCTTCGAGCTTTTGCAGGATAAATCCTTCACCTCCGAAAAAACCGGCACCTATTTTTCGATTGAATTCTATTCCCAGGCGGGTTCCAAGTGCCGCACATAAGAACGCGTCTTTCTGGCAAATAAGCTTGCCGGAAAATTGGGCCAAGTCTATGGGCACGATTTTTCCCGGATATGGGGCGGCAAAGGCGACTTTTCTCTTTCCCCGGGCTTGATTGGTAAAATGGGTCATAAACAGGCTCTCTCCGGTCAAAACCCTTTTACCCGCTCCGACTACTTTGCCCCAGAATCCCTGGGAAAGTTGTGAGCCGTCGCCTGCCTTGGCTTCGTAGGCAATGCCGTCTTCCATCCAGGCCATTGCCCCGGCTTCGGCGACAACGGTTTCATCGGGGTCTAATTCGACCTCCACGACCTGCATGTCATTGCCATAGATTTCATAATCGATTTCATGACTTTGCATGTATGGTACCTCCTCTATGTATTTTACCGCCGTTATTGAAAACAGGTCAGCCGGATTTTTTGTGTGCTGAATTGTTATGTTGGATTCTTACCGCAGTCGTTAGTGGTTACTGCTATGGTTCATCTCAGGTTCGTTTATCCCTAAACAGGGGGACGCGCAACTGCATAATGTCCGGATTTTGCCGGCTTTCCGAGCAAACACGATATTTCACTGTCGACAATCATTTGAAATACGGCTAAAAACATATTTAGATCAACAAAGATAAACCAAGGAGTGTTTCATGAAAGTTGTCAGCCTGCTGGGCAGTCCCAGAAAAAAGGGCAACAGCTCCATAATGGCCGATTATCTCGTTTCTCAGCTGGAAAACGAGCATGGAGCCCATGTTGTTACTTATTACCTGAACAGTCTGGAATATAAAGGGTGTCAGGCCTGTTTCATGTGCAAGACAAAAGCGGACAGGTGCGTTCAAAAAGACGATCTGGTCCCTGTTCTGGAGGACGTATCCGGGTGCGATGTCCTTATCATGTCCACTCCGGTTTATTTTGGGGAAGTCTCCGCCCAGCTCAAGGGGTTTATTGACCGCACCTTTTCTTATCTGGTTCCGGACTACGGGAAGAGCAATATCAAGACTCGACTCACCCCGGGAAAGCAGATGGCCTTTTTGATCAGTCAGGGACATCCCAAACAGGAATTTTTCGCGGATATATTTCCCCGCTACGACCGTTTTTTCAAATGGCTGGGGTTTACCACCAACCATCTGGTCCGGGCCTGCGGTGTGTACGACAAGGGCGCTATAGGGGAAAGGAAGGATATATTCAATGAGCTGGAGGAAACAGCCGCAAACATAGCCGCCGGATAGGGACGGGCCATGCGTGGATATGCAAATCTGCGGCAGTGCGTTGACGATCTGCGTGCTCGCGGCGATCTTATACAGATTGATTCCCAGATTGATCCGGTCCTCGAGGCCGGGGCGGTGCAAAGGCGGGTTTTTGCCTGCAACGGCCCGGCCCTTTTATTCACAAATGTGCGGGGGACCCCTTTCCCCATGCTGGGTAATCTGTTCGGGACAAAATCCCGGGTGCGGTTCATTTTCCGGCATACCCTGCACACCTTGGAGGAAGTCCTGGCTGTCCGGGCCGATTTGCGGCGTTTTTTCCTTCGGCCCTCCAATCTTGTTCGCATTCCCGTGGCTGTATTAAACTCCCTGCCCCGTGTGGTGCGCAAGGGACCGGTCAGCGAATGCCGGACGAAAATATCCTCCCTGCCCGAACTTGTTTCCTGGCCGGATGACGGTGGGGCGTACATCACTTTGCCTCAGGTCTATTCCGAAGATCCGGGAAGTCCTGGATTCAAGGCCTCGAACATGGGTATGTACCGGGTGCAGATGTCCGGGAACGACTATCTGCCGGACAGGGAGGTGGGGCTGCATTATCAGATCCATCGCGGAATCGGGGCGCACCATGCAAACAGCCTCGCCCGGGGGCGGGATCTGGCGGTAAACATATTTGTCGGGGGACCTCCGGCCATGACCCTGGCCGCGGTCATGCCCCTGCCGGAAGGCGTTCCGGAGATCATGTTCGCCGGGCTCCTGGCCGGGAGACGGATAAAAATGATCCGGCCGGACAGCGGCCTGCCTTTTTCCGCGGAAGCGGATTTCTGCATCCGGGGCCGTCTTGTATCCGGCAAGAATAAGCCGGAAGGCCCGTTCGGGGATCATCTGGGTTACTACAGCCTGCGGCACGATTTTCCGGTCCTGCAGGTGGAAGAGGTCCTGCACCGCAGGGGTGCGATATGGCCGTTTACCACTGTCGGCCGTCCCCCGCAGGAGGATACGGTCCTGGGGGATTTCATCCATGAGCTTACTGCTCCCCTGGTCTCGGAAGTCTTTTCCGGGGTGCGTGAGGTCCACGCAGTGGACGCGGCCGGAGTGCATCCGCTCCTTCTGGCCGTGGGCCGGGAGAGCTATGTCCCGTTTTCCGCGGAGCGGCAGCCGCAGGAGATTCTGACCTCGGCCATGTCCCTTCTGGGCCAGACCCAGACTTCGCTTTCCAAGTATCTGCTTATAGCCGCAGCAGAGGACGATCCTGGCCTGAATGTCCGCAATATACCAGCTTTTTTTAAGTTTGTCCTGGAGCGCATGGATCTGGGCCGGGATATTCATTTCATTACCCGGACCACCATGGATACCCTGGATTATTCCGGTATAAGCCTGAACCAGGGGTCCAAAGCGGTCTGGGCCGCGGCCGGAGGGAAAAAAAGAAGGCTCGGACTGGATCTTCCCCGCGATCTGCGGCTTCCCTCCGGATTCGGTGGAGCGGTCTGTTTTGCCCCGGGTATAATGGTTTTGCAGGGCCCGGAGCATACCCGGCCCAGAGATACCTCCTCTTCGCAGATGGAGGAACTTGGCCGGGAGCTTGCGGATCAGCCCGGTCTGGAAGGCTTCCCCCTTATCGTGGTCGCTGACGACAGCGGATTCTGTTCCGCAAGCTGGGATAATTTTTTGTGGACTGTTTTCACCCGTTCCGATCCGGCCACGGATTCATACGGAGCCGGGGAGTTTATGCATTGCAAGCACTGGTCTCCGGGTCGGGCGCTTATAATAGACGCCCGGCTGAAGACCTATCACGCCCCGCCCCTGCAGGACGATCCCCAGGTGGAGAAAAAAGTGGACCGTTTAGGGGAAAAGGGCGGGCCGCTTTACGGGATCATTTAGTTTTTTTCTTCGGGATCGAGATCGCTATCGGGATCGAAGTCGAATCCATAAGCTGAGGATTCCTCCCGCACCGAATGATAGATTCTTTCGATTTCGATAGCGATACCGATTTCGATTTGGATTATCCCATCCAGCAGTTTATTCCCCGATGATCTTTATGAGCACCCGCTTGTCCCTGCGGCCGTCGAACTCACCGTAGAAAATCTGTTCCCAGGGGCCGAGGTCCAGATCTCCGTCGGTTATGGCCGCCACCACTTCCCGGCCCATGATCTGTCTTTTCATGTGCGCGTCCGCATTGTCCTCGCCCACATTGTGCCGGTAGGAGTCAACCGGTTCATGCGGGGCCAGTTTTTCCAGCCAGATTTTATAGTCGTGGTGCAGTCCGGATTCATCGTCGTTGATGAATACGGAGGCGGTGATGTGCATGGCGTTCACCAGAACCATGCCTTGTTTAACTCCGCTTTGGGCAATGGCCTCCCTGACCTTGGGGGTGATGTTTTCAAAACCCATTCTTTCCGGGATATGCATCCACAATTCCTGACGTAAGCTTTTCATTTAGCCTCCTTTTGCCTTGAGTTCACCTGACAAATGACATATCTGTATTTCCTTTTTGCACGAACATATTTGCCTTTTTAAAACAAGTTCAAATTCAAGGGGTATATTAATGGATTCTGTACAGGCGACAATAGCCGCTATTTCTTCCGTGGATCAAAGCCTGCTGGATAAGGGGCGGGCGCATATGGACAATCTGACCAAGCCGCGCGGCAGCCTGGGATATCTGGAGGATCTGGCCTGCCGTCTTTACGCTGTTTCCGGGGGGCAAAAAGGGCGGCTTAGCGTGGACCCGGCCCGGATATACACCTGCGCCGGGGATCACGGAGTGGCCGCATCCGGGGTCAGCCTGTTTCCCCAGGAAGTGACCCGGCAGATGGTCTTCAATTTTTTAAACCGCGGAGCGGCCATAAATGTTCTGACCGAATGCTGCAACGTGCAGCTCAAAGTAGTGGATGCAGGTTGTGCGGGAGATCCTTTCCCCGCGCATGATTTGCTCATAGATGCCCGGGTGCGGTCCGGGACCGATGATATATCCAAAGGTCCGGCCATGGATACAGAGACCTGCATCCGGGCGGTAAACAAGGGGATTTGGCTGGCACAAACAGCGGCCGAAGAGGGCTGCCGCTGTCTGGGTACCGGAGAGATGGGCATTGCCAATACCACCCCGTCCACTGCGCTTTTTTGCGCCTTTTTCGGGTTTAATCCCGCCGAGATCACCGGACCGGGAACCGGCCTGGATGAAAAGGGCATGCAAGACAAGGCGAAAGTTATAGAAAAAGCGCTTGCCGCCAACAAAGAAGATGTCCGTTCCGGGGATCCCCTGCGGATAATGGCTGCTGTGGGCGGACTGGAGATAGCCTGTTTGACCGGACTCATTCTCGGCGGGGCGGCCCGGGGTATTCCGGTTATAATAGACGGGTTTATATCCACGGCCGCTTTTGCCTCGGCCTGGATGCTCTCTCCGCGCGTGTTTGACTATTGCTTTTTTGCCCACGCCTCGGCCGAGCCCGGGTATTTAAAGGTAATTGAAAAAATCGGGGCCAGGCCGGTCCTGGATCTGGACATGCGCCTGGGCGAGGGAACCGGAGCGGCCATGGGCGTGCATATTTTGCGCTGCGCCGCTGCGATTTTCAACGACATGGCCACCTTTGATCAGGCCGGGGTGAGTAATTGATAAATGTCTGAGGATGACAGCAGATTCAGTCAAGGTATTAAATGCAAATATTTTGCATTTGAAAAATATTTCTTGACCTGCACTATGGCCTCTTATAACTGAATAATTAAATGATCTTTTATGTAAAAATGAAATAATTGAGTTAGATAAGGTTTGCTTTAATAGTTGTCAATATTTGTTCACCATTTTTTTTGTCCATGATACTTGTATAGACCATGCAAAAATCAAATAAACATAATAAGAAGATATACGCAATCGTTGTAACCTCCGACGATAATAATTATGTTTTTGATAAAAAACATTTAAATGACATTGACTGTATAATAAAGAATCGTTTTTCTTCTGGAGAGGCGGCAATTGATTATTTGGAATTTAATGATGCCAATTTGGTAGTAGCGGATATAAATCTTAAGGATACCACGGTTCAAACCTTCATAAAACGGATTATAAAAAATAGCGACTTGAGAAGAACGCCTATTGTGGTCATTTCCTCGGACAGCAGCAAGGAGTTTGTACTGGAAACGATAGCCGCAGGTTGTTCCGGTTTTGTTATTCGCCCGTATAATCTGGAGACATTGCGAAATCATTTGTTTTACTTGGTGGAGATAGAAAAGTTTTGCACTATAGAAGAGGATTTGCTCGAGGAGGCTGAAAGCAAAGTCAGAGGCGGTCAGTATGATCAGGCCATTGAGGATTTTAAAGAATTGGTGGAGACCGAGGAAGATAGTGCGAAAGAATATTTTGAAATGGGCGTTAATTATTTGTTTGAAAAGAAGTATGCCAAGGCTATAATCGCCTTTAAAAAAGTCTTGAAATTGAATGATATGTTTATCAAGGCTTATACCGGCTTGGCCGATGCCTACCGGGGCAAGAATGACATGGAGCAGTATAAGTATTATATGCAGAAAGCGGCCAATGAGTATGCCCGGTTAAATGAATTTGAAGAAGTAAAAAACATTTTTGTCCAGATTTTAAAATTGGATGATAACGCTCCGAATCCTTATAACACGCTGGGTATCAAATTGAGAAAGGAAGAAAAATATTCTATGGCTTTTGATGCCTATAAGCAGGCCCTTAAACTCGACCCTTACGATGAAAATATTTATTATAATTTTGCCAGGGCACTATACTTTTCAAACCATATTGATAGTACCGTCAAATGTCTAAACAAGGCCTTGAAATTAAACAGTGAGTTTGAGGAAGCCAGACAACTTTATAAAAAAATTGTGGGCAAGGATTGGGCGGATTAAAATATTTTGCAGAGAAATGTAGTCACAATGAATAATGACAATAATAAACAGATACGTCCTTGTCCCTTTTGCGGCAAAATGGTGGACATGGTCAATGAAAAGCATAACCTATATGATTGCCGTAATTTTCTTTTGAAAAAATTTTATAGAGAAAAAGAAAGCAAGAAAAGAATTGAACTGGAAAAAATGATTGATAATGTTAACCAGAAATTAGGTACAAACAGCAAAAATTTGGTGGATACTTGAGCATGTGCGTTTTTTACCGGAACTTCATAGTTAATTATTCACCTGAGGAGATAAAATTTTGTTTGAAGGCTATAAGGTCGGTTTGGCCTTGGGCAGTGGCTCGGCGCGCGGTTGGGCGCATATCGGCATAATTCGCGCTTTGGAAAAGTCGGGCGTTCACATAGACATGGTTGCCGGTTGCAGTATTGGCGCGTTGGTCGGAGCGGTTTATTGTGCTGACGGCTTGGACAAACTGGAACAGGTCGTACTGGATTTGAACTGGAAGCGAATACTTAATATGCTTGATGTCGGATTCCCCAGATCCGGATTGCTTGACGGACGCAAAGTCGCTTCGTTTGTGCGTGAACATGTGCCGCATACCCGTATTGAGGATATGCCCCGCCGTTTTTGCGCGGTTTGCACGGATCTTATTTCCGGAGATGAAGTGCATATAGAAAAGGGAGATGTGATTGAAGCAGTTCGGGCGAGTATAGCAGTTCCGGGGATGTTCACTCCGGTTAAAAAAGATGGGCGTCTTCAAGTCGACGGAGGTCTGGTTAACCCTATTCCGGTTAGTGTATTAAAAGATATGGGGGCGGAGAAGATTATTGGCGTGGATTTGAATCATCATTTGATGCAAAAAAGGTCGCTTAGAAATAACCACTCGGCTAAAGCCGATGATATGGCAAATATTCCGGAAATTAAAAAGTCCGGCAATATGTTTATGGAATGGCGGGAAAAATTGGCTTTTGCCGAAAATTCGGTTTTGCGGCAGATCAAGCAATGGATGGTTCGCGATAGGTTGCCCAATGTATTTGAGGTGATGTTCAGTTCTCTGGATGTGGTCCAGCGGCAGATAGCGCAGATAAGGCTTGAGGCTTTTCCTCCCGACCTGTTAATCCGTCCCAAGCTCGGCCATCTAAAATTTATGGATTTCAATCGGGGCAATGAGGCAATCGAGGAAGGGTATGCGGCTGTGATCAGGGAGATAGATTCTTATCGGGAAAGAATTGAAACCAAGAGTTGAAGCGCGGCCATGGCGTATATTCCGGCCAAAAGATCGTCCAGCATGATCGACCATCCTCCCGGGAGCCATTTTTCCGCTCTTTTAACCGGAAAAGGCTTTAGAATGTCGAATATCCGGAAAAAGACGAATCCGGCGGCCAGAACGGTCCAAGACCACGAGGTTATATACAAAAAGGCGGTCCATTGTCCCAGCAGTTCATCAATGACGATCCAGCCGGGATCCTTTTGCTTGTTTGCCGCTTCTGCACGCCCGGAAATGATCGCCCCGGCAATGAATATGATCAGAAGTAAAAGGGCGCGCAGGGGAATGGAAAGAGGCAGAAAGCAAAAGGGGGCAATTACGGCTGCGAAAAGTGATCCCCAGGTTCCGGGAGCGTGGGGCAGGCGGCCGCATGGGCCGAGCGAGGCGATTTGCGCAAGTAGTTTGTTTGTATTCATGCGGGTGTGATGCATCCGAGCTTTAGAAGTTGGCTTACGGTTCTGGAAAGCGGCAGACCGATGACGTTGGTGTAAGAACCGGTAATGTTATCCACCAGAAAGCTTCCCGAACCCTGCATGGCATAGGCGCCGGCCTTGTCTGCCGTCTCCCCGGTAGCAATATAGGCTTTTAATATTTCCGGCGGGAAATTGTTCATGCGTACGGTTGTGGCAGTAGTGAAGAACTTATCCGCTCCTTTTGGGCAGTCGGCGATAAATACCCCGGAAATGACCCGGTGCTCACGTCCGGACAGGCTGGAGAGCATGTCCAGGGCGTGATCCGCATCATCGGGCTTGCCCATGATTTTTTCGCCCAAGACCACTGAAGTATCCGCACCAAGGACAATTGAATCCTTTTCTTTTTTCTGGACATCCCGGGCCTTGATTTCAGCCATTTCCAGGACATAATCCTCCGGTTTCTGGTCCGGACGCGGGGGAGGTTCCTTAATTTGGCTGGGGCGGACAAAAAAGCTTATTCCAAGCGAGGTCAAAAGCATCTGCCTGCGCGGGGAGGCCGAGGCCAGAACCAGCCTTTTTACCGACCTGAACGGTCCTCTTACTTCAGACATAAATTCGGGAGGTTAAAAGATTAATAGACTTCATCGTGAGTGCCAAAATCTATAAACATGATTTTATTGTTTGAGATAAATTCAAAGATGACTCTGTATTCATTATTTATGCTGAATGCCCAGGAACCTTTTAATTTTCCGCTCAGTTTGTGAGTTCTTAATATGGGATTAAAAGGATCATTTAAGAATAATTCAATCCTTTCCCAGAATTTGTTTTTCAGTTGAGGGTAGTTGTTTATTTTTTGCTATAGGATTTTTTGAAGCCTTTGTCCCATACCGTTTCAATCATTTTCCAAGTCCTGAAGAAGTGTTGAGATATCGCCTGATTTTGTTTCGCCTGAGGAATAATTGGCCCTGGCTTCATTTATTCTGGAAGCAAGATAGTCCCGCTTTGAGCCCCTGAGTCTCTTTTGCATTATTTCCGTCAGGTATTCTTTGTCTTCAAGGCAAAGTTGCTGGAATTCATCCAGGAGGGGATCCATGACTGTATTCATAATGTTCCCCTTAGTAATTGCTACTATAATATACTAATCAAAAGGAAGAAAGAATCAATCCGCGGGTTCCGCCAGAAGGGCCTCTTTAAGGCTTTCATCAAGAGTGGGATGCGCGAAGACGAGCTTTTCGGCCCGTTTGCGGTCCCAGGCATCATCAACAATGTTTTGAGCCAGGCTGACCAGGTGGGAGACATTGTGCCCCACCGCGGATATTCCGATCACGCGGCCCTTTTCCCAAATTACCTTTATAAGTCCGTATCCGGCTCCGTGCGCCTGGCAGATGGGGTTGGCCACCAGCTGGGCCCGGGTGCTGACGCAGTCCCGGCCCTGTTTTTTGAGTTCGGTTTCGGTCATCCCCGTCCTCATGATATCCGGCGGACCGTACACGCAGGACGGGATCGGCTTTTGGGGATACGGTTTATCCATTTTCCCCAGAATATGCCTGATCGCGAATTCCGCCTGATCCGAAGCGGCGTGGGCCAATTGGCAGATATTGTTCACATCGCCGATGGCATAGACCCCTTCGGCGGAGCGGAGGTAATCATCCACTTGGAGCCATCCTCCCTTGTCCTGTTTAATTTCCCGTAAATGGTCCAGACCCAGATTGTCTGTGCTCGGCCTGCGTCCGGCCGCGAGCAGGCATTTTTCGACTTCGATTTCCTTGTCTTCATCCTTGAGGGAGATTTTTAGACCGTTTTCCGCGTCCTTGATTCCGGAGACCATGCATCCGGCACGCACGTCCCATTTTTCCCGTTTCAGGATTTTGCGTATCTCCGCGCTTATTTCTTCGTCTTCGGCAGGGGCGATACGCTGCATGGCCTCTATGAGAGTGATTCTACATCCCATTCGATGCAGGAATCGGCCCATTTCCAGACCGATGGCCCCGGCTCCGATCACGGCCATGCTCGCCGGAATTTCCTTGAGCTCCAAGAGGTCGTTGGAGTCGAGTATTTTATTGTGATCCGGAGTTATTCCCGGAAGTGACGCAGGCCGGCTTCCCGTGGCCAGAATGATGTTCTTGCCCGAGAGTTCAAGGACCTCATTTTCGGTGCGCACTTCCACCCGGCCGGAGCCCTTGAGCCCGGCTTCTCCCTGGATAATCTCAACGCCCAGCGAATCGAATTCCCTGGCGATCGCCTTGCGCGTGGCCGAAAGCAGGGAAGTTTTTCTTTTTTGCAATGCATTCAAGTCAATATTTATTTCTCCGGAGGCTATGCGCAGTTTTCTTTGCGCCACGAGCGAATCCACCGGTTCGGTTGCACCGAGAAAAAGTTTGGTCGGAATACATCCCCAATTCAGGCAGGTTCCCCCAAGCAGCCCTCGTTCCACGATTGCCGTTTTAAGTCCTGCCTTGGCACCGGACCTGGCGGCGGCATGGCCGCCGGGCCCGGAGCCGATTATAAGCAAGTCCAGTTCATGCATTATTCGCGAAGCTCCATTTTTTTGGCCGCGCGGACTTCGTCCAAACGGCGTACAGGAGTTGTGTACGGGGCGTTTTGGATCTCCTGCGGATTTTTTTCCGCTGTTTGCAGAATTTCAATCAAGTCGTCCACGAACTTGTCCAGAGTTTCCTTGGATTCTGTTTCCGTGGGTTCGATCATCAAACATTCTTTGACGATCAGCGGAAAATACACGGTCGGGGCATGGTGTCCCTTGTCCAGAAGGGCCTTGGCTATGTCCACGGCCCTGACCCCGTTTTGGGCCTGATTCACGGCCGAGGCCACGAATTCATGCATGCATGTCCTGTTATAGGGAATGTGCAGGTGCTTTTCCAGGCGCTTGCGCACGTAATTGGCCGCGAGCACGGCGTATTCCGATGCCCGGGACAGGCCTTCCCGCCCCAGACGCAGGATATAGGCATATGCCTTGAGTATGACCCCGAAATTGCCGTAGAACGGGGCGATGAAACCTATGGAGTCCGGATAGTCGTAATCCAGAAAATACTGTCCGTCTTCAAGGCGAACCACCCGTGAAACCGGCAGAAAAGGTTCCAGTTTCTTGTTTACCCCCACCGGTCCGGACCCGGGACCTCCGCCTCCGTGCGGAGTTCCGAAGGTCTTGTGCAGGTTCAGATGGACTACGTCAAAGCCGACATCCCCAACCCGCATCTGGCCCATGATCGCGTTCAGATTGGCCCCGTCATAATAGAGCAGGGCATCCACGGAGTGAAGCATATCCACTATTTCCGGCAGATAATCCTCAAAAAGGCCCAAGGTGTTCGGACAGGTCATCATCAGCGCTGCGACATTCTCGTCCAGGTTTTCCTTGAGCGCTTCGGGGTCGATTATGCCGTCTTTCGATTCTATGCTGACCACGTCGAATCCGGCTATGGCCGCCGAGGCGGGATT
>JBNJHA010000032.1:0-23560 GCA_051748085.1 Thermodesulfobacteriota bacterium | reverse complement strand
TTTAACCCTTATCTGCCTCAATACAGTCATGTTTTCCAAGCACTGGACTGCCCCGGAAGATGAAAATGACCAAAATGCCCCGGAAAAACAGCTTGACTGGCTGCAAGAGACTCTAATTTCTGCCCAAAAAGCAGACAAGAAGGCTTGGCTGCTCACTCATATCCCTACAGGAGTCAGTGCTTACGGGACCATAGATAGTTATATGGATAAACAAGGTCATATTTCAGATGCGAGTATGATGTGGAAAAGCAAGTATCAGGCCCGCTTTCTGGAGATAATCAGTGAGTATGGTGAAAATATAGAAGCTGTCTTTGCCGGACATACCCACATGGATGAATACCGTATCATCAAATCTGTGGAAAGCAAAAACAAGGAATTAATCTTTATTACCCCGGCTATTAGTCCCTTATTCGGCAATAATCCGGCCTTCAAGATATTCAGCTTTTCCGCTACAAATTTTACATTTAAGGACTATCAGACTCTTGCATATCCTTTGACCAATTCCAGCCAGACTTTTGAACCCTTTTACCGATTTTCCAATTACTTCGACCTAGACTCAAACCTGAACCAGGCCCTGGTTACCTTATACAGGGAAATGCCCTTAAATGACAAGCTCAGGACCCGGTACATCAACAACTATTACTCAGGGCATAATGAGGCCAACAATATTAACTCTACCAACTGGCCGATTTACCGCTGTACTATTGGCTACGCTGACAAAGAAGACTTTATTTCCTGTGTAAATTGAAATTTTGCAATCTCTATGTTAGATTTAATTTAAAGTCACAATCAGGATTGTGCCTTATAGTCGTTTTGATTACAAAGCTGTTCCCGGATAATTCACGCTTTGCTTATATGTATGTGCGCAAAAAGCCTGTTCTTTACTTGATGATCGAGGATACCCAGCCCTACCTTTCCGACTTGCTTTTGTTCGAATCTGAACGTCAACCCAAATTTTCGTTTAAGAAGAACAAGGGGACAGGTTGAAAATTGACAAAAGCGCGGATTTTGGATAGTTTTGGCCCAGCACACAGGAACAGTCACTTAAACCGTTTAACCATAACTCTAAAGGAGAACACCATGCCCAGGATAGCCAGGTTTGTTCGCAGGGATGTTCCGACTGTATATCATATTATTTCCAGGACAGCTTTACAGGGTCTGCCCATACAAGACAGGGATAACGATTATCTTTTGAGTCTGATTAACAGGCTCTCCAAGCTGTACTTTGTGGATGTGCTTGGTTTTGCGTTTATGGGCAATCATTTCCATCTGGTGGTTCGCATGTATCCGGAATCCGATGTTACTGACCAGGAAATAAAAAGGCGGCTGGATAAGTATTACGGAGACAATCTCAAGGTTGGCGAAATGCAGGTAGCGGATTATAGACAGCGTCTTGCGGATCTGGGCGCTTATGTGAAGGATATCAAGCAGGGTTTTACCCGCTATTTTAATAAAAAATATAATCGGCGCGGTTTTTTCTGGGATGGCCGGTTCAAGAGCATGATTGTTCAGGATGGAAAGAGCCTGGTGAATCTTTTGGCCTATGTGGATTTGAATCCAGTTCGGGCGGGTATAGTCAAAAGGCCGGAGGATTACCGGTGGTGTTCGCTCGGGTATCACGTTCAAACCAAGAATAGAGATGATCTGTTATCTGTTGATTTTGGGATGAAGGAATGGAATGAATTTGACCCTGCGGAGATTGTTCGTGAATATCGCCGTTTTGTCTACGAAACCGGTGCGGTGGATACCGGTAAGGGCAGGGTGATGGACGCAAAAGTTTTGGAAAAAGAACGTCGCAGGGATTATAAGCTAAGCCGGGCGGATATGTTCCGGCATCGCAGCCGTTATTTTATAGATGCCGGGGTGATCGGAGGCAAATCTTTTGTCCGGGATACGTTCGACCGCTTTAAGCATTTGCTTGGATCCAAGGATGAGCGTCGGTTTACGCGCTTGTCCGGGGTGAGCGGGATTTATTCCATGAAAAGATTGGGTTCCTGATCAGCAGAGATTTCCAAGTAGGTGGTGGTCAAGTCAAATATGAGCTGTCCATTTCCTCGAGGAGAAAAGAAAAAAGTGACCGGCCAACTATTTACTGTGGAGTATGCAGGGAAAGCTTCAGCCTGACAGGTGTGTGCATACCAGTGAGAAATATCCATGTTCCGGACATGTTTAGCTATGTGCAGCCCAAGGTGCGCCTGTGGGCGGGTCTTGGCCGGGAAGTGTATGTCTATGCCGTGGCAGGCAGGCAAGGAGCATTGATGATTGAGGTGCCCAGTCCTCCCTTTCCGACATGTTTTTGTTCGAATTGGAACGTCAAACCAAAGTTGAGTTGAATGACGTGCAGGAAGTCAGCAATAAAGAAAAGGTGCAGTTATTATTCGAGGCTATACCTTACGAGCCTAGCCAGTCTTCCATAGCTGAATAGACCTTTAAAGTTGCAGCCGGCTCTAACGGGATGTCTTTCAAGTGAAATCCGTTTGCTATATTGAGCAGGATGACCATGTAGTATCCCTTGTACTTAAAGGCATAAGTGCTGTACCCAGGATCATATCCATCATGGCCGAATTTCACAGTCTGATGATATTGGTTGCGGAATATTTCTATGCCCATGCCGTAGTAATATTTGAGCCCCTCAATTTCCCCAACATAATTATTATCTTTAACCGTGCGCATTTGCCTGCTCAGTCCGGAGCCGATAAGTTCTCCGGAATCAAGCGTTTCCAACCAGTTGATCAAATCACTGGCTGTAGAGATAATATTGCCGGAACCTACGTCCCAGGACATGTTAAAATTGGAAAAATCCTTCCAGCAAAGAGTGCAGAATTCTGGTTCACAGACATCGTAGCCATGTATGTAGGGGCTGGGCATGGTGCTATTACCAGGCTTCGGTGCAGAGCTTTGAAACAAGTAAGCTGGTTTTAAGCAGCGCTCTTTTATAAGTTCTTTGTAGGTCTTTCCTGTGGCGGTCTCTGCAATCCAGGCCAAAATAATGAAATTAATGTCTGCATACAGATGTTTGGTGCCCGGAGTAAAATGTGTAGACCATTTGCTGGCCTTATTGGATAAATCAATGAGATCCGCAAAGGAATAGGTGATATTGTCTTTTGCCATGGTACAGGGGCCAGGCATGATTTGACGATTGTACAAACCGGTAATCTGCTGCAAGAGCATGCGAATGGTAATGATATCGGCTTCAGGGACCACCTTACCCAACCAATAATCAATACTCTGGTCCAGATTCAATACCCCGTCTTTTATCAAGCTTAAAATCATAGTAGATGTAAAGGTCTTGGAAACACTGGCTATGCGAAAATGCATATTTTGCGTTGAACTCATGTTTTCGGCAGCCGTCCAAGTGGTTTGGTCCGTATTTGCAATGGATACTGCCTTGCTCATACCGCTGGCATTTCCAGTCTGAGCACCGTTGGAACTCTTTAGGGCAATAACACCACCAATAAGGCCATGCTCAGCAATTACTTTCTTGAATTTTTTACCCAAAGAGCTGATAAAATGTTCACTGAACTCGTCGGTATTAGGTTGAACTTGAGGTGCAGATACCGGGTTGGAGGGCTGGGTGGCATTTAAACTTAAACCGGCAGCCTGGGGTTCTGCAGTCATATTTTTATAGACTAAATCCCAAGTGGTGCTCGGCTCGTAGCCTCTTACCGTACTTATAAAACTATTGCCCAGTTCTTCTTGGGATTTTTCCAGCCAGGCAGTGGCCATAGGGTCTCCAACAGAGGTGGTTTTTCCGTCCCACGTTCCGTCACAGAGGTCCAAGGCAACTGAGCGCAGCAAGTCGCTGAAATCCTCTGAAGAGAGGTCTACTGCAGCGCCGTTAATGTCAGAGGCAAAGTCGTTGGCTAGCAGGTCTGCCAAGTAGTTGTTTGTGTAGCGTAGGCGCTGGGATTTTGCAGCTGTTGCATTTGAAAAGGCTACAGGGGAGGTGGTCAGATAGTCAATAACTCCAAAATCCTGGAGTAAGCCTTGCAGAATGGCGAGTGCCTGGTCAAGGCGCTCAAAATCATTTGTTTCAGGCAGGGTCTCGTAGATCTCAGTGAGCAGAGTGGAGATGGTTGTAGCTGAGGCCCGGGTGAAGTTGCCGTTGCGAACTACGCTTTTTAGCTGACCCTGAAAACTAGTCTTGGAATTACGCAGATAGCCTCCGGAAAAACTTAGCAGCAACGGATAAACGCATTCCTGCGGAGCGCGGAAGCTAAATTCCCCATTGGCATCGGTCTTGCCCAGACTGAAAGACGTGCCTGAGGCATCTGTGGCGGTAATGGTAGAGTTTACCAGCAAAGGGTTGACAACAGCTGCCCCGGTAACTTTTGTCCGGGAGTCGATCTTATGAGAGTTGTCCCCGGATCCGCAGCCATTTACAGCGCTAAGAAAAGGGATAAGCCCGAAAATAATGCAGATAAGTAGGACTGAACGTTGAGAAAATGAATTGTCAGAAACATATGCTAGTTTTTCCAGGTTTAAGCCAGACTGCTGGATTGTGGATTCAGTTTCAGTTATAGATGCCCGCATAAAGAGTTCCTTATATTAACAAAATGTCTGTAGATAATCGTACCACATAAGGTTTAGTGGTACAGGCAAACTGGCATGGTTGGCATTCTGGCTTGTAAAGGCTAACTGAAATTTCATTAAAATGATTACAGTAAGGATATGTGTAAGTCAAGTGAACTAAGTGAACTAAGGGACAGGATAACTATTTTTAAATGTATTCTTATACATTTAAACAGGATAACTATTTACATTGGGCATGGAGACACAGTCCAGTTCAATTATTTTCAAGACTGACTGCAAAAAGCTTGATAATTCAGGCAAGTTGGAACTTTTTTCTGAACATGCACGTAGTCTTGATTACACGCAATCTCAACAAGTCCAGTTAAGACATTCCGGCCGAAGCAACCTTTTCTGCCTTCACCATCGGACTTACCGCATAAAAATCTTGCTATTACTTCCCTATGCTGCTTATTCACCGACTTAGGCAGAAACTCCCTCCACTGATTTCGTAACTCGAATTTCCTGAACTGCCAACAAACCCAGTGCCAACTGCTGCCAACCATGTTGGCGTACACTTTGCGGCCAGATCAAGCAGTTTTTCTGTTATAAGTTGTTATTACAGACTTTTTTATTATGGCATGTATAGTGCTTATAATCAGAGAAACTAGACAGTAATCTTTTAACTTAAGGAGGAAAACATGAAGGCAGTACAACAAAAGTGGGTTGTAATTGTGGCAATGGCATTCATGCTTTGCCTGGCCGGGCTGGTCATATCCGGTACAGCTTTTTGCGCTGGTGGTCCGCAATGCGTTGATAATGAAGACGGGACTGTAACCGACAACGGTAGTGGCCTGATGTGGCAGAAGGCAACGGCTGGCCGCATGAAATGGGAGCAAGCCATGAGCTATACATCAGGACTTTCTTTAGGCGGCCATTCCGGCTGGAGGCTGCCAGGAAAAGATGAACTGATGGGGCTTCACAACTCGCCATGTAAAGATATGATGGTTGTGCGATCTAGTCCGTTACGTGATTGTTTCTACTGGTCGTCTCTCAACGCCAACTATGGGTACCATGCGTGGTGCGTGAGCTTCACCCGCGTTGGCTATGCGAACCGCCACACTAAGCAGGCTAGACACAATGTGCGGGCCGTGCGTTGGGCGTATTAATTAGATATTTGGCACTTGGGTGATTTGCCGACTGAGTCCGGGTTTTTTTGCCGATTTTTTGGACGATTTTGGGCGTGGTGACGGTGACGCGGGTCCGCCATGGGGTCCATAGGCGAGTGCAAGTGAACAATTAAACCTTGGAAAAGACACTTGAAGCAACGAATAAGAATCTTAAAAAAGAAGAACAAAGGGACGGGATAACTATTTACATACTGCGTTTCTTTCCGGGAGCCAAAACCGTTGCCGCCCGACTGCCAACGTTCGTGGCAGTGAGCAGTGAGCAAAGAGACCGGATAAAAGTAGTCTTGCCGTCAGCTAATTTGTTGCAAAATGCGATCGTTTTTTTGTGGACATCGAGTCCAACATAATGCAAGTTGTCCATAAAGCCCTCCTGGTGGATGTAATTATTGCCGAGTATATCTCGACTTTACTGTTTAATTACTCGGTACCACGGAGGGCTTTGTATTTCCAGTGCTGTTGTTAAATGTATTCTTATACTTTTAAACAGGATAACTATTTACTTGCAGAAAAAACTGCAAAGCAATCCCCGGAGTAACTCAACACAATTAAGGAGGACCCGCATGAGCGTATTTCCAAGCAGGCCTGCCGATACCTACTCGCCACTGTATTTTCTGACTTCCCTGGGCACGGGAGGACTGGTAATCACGTTTTTCATGTGGCTCATGCATTGGACCAAACATCCCGGCCATCCTGTGCCTGTGTTCGAGGATATTACGGCATCTTTTGTTGCCGGGGGGAGTGCCGGCAGGTCCATGATTATCCTGGCCCTGGCCGGGATCGGTTTGTACGCCTTTCTGAATCTCAAATATTTGGTATGGAACCTAGTACAATTCAAACGGTTTCAACGCACACCCGCCTATGAAAAGATGGCTTCCTCCAATGCGGAGACCCAGGTGCTGGCAATGCCCTTGGCCATGGCCATGAGCGTCAACGTCTTTTTTATTCTCGGTATGGTCTTTGTGCCCGGGTTGTGGAGCGTGGTCGAATACCTCTTTCCAGTGGCCATACTCGTTTTCCTGGCTATCGGGGTGGTAGCTTTTCGCATGCTTGGGAAGTTCATGGGACGGGTGATGACTGCGGGGGGCTTTAGTTGCGCGAGCAATAATTCCTTTGCCCAGGCACTGCCGGCCTTTGCCCTGGCCATGATCGGGGTCGGACTGGCGGCCCCGGCCGGATTGTCTGCCAGCCCGCTTGTAGCCGGTACGGGGTTGGTCCTTTCGACGTTCTTCCTGGTCGCGGCCGTTTTGATTGCGGCCATCGCCCTGGTCCTGGGCCTCCGGTCCCTGGCGGAAAACGGGGCGAATATTGAGACCGCGCCGACCCTTTCGGTGTTCATCCCGGTGCTGACCATCGTAAGCATCCTCTCCTTGCGCCAGAACCACGGCCTGGATGCGCATTTTGCTCTTGCCAGCGGAGGGGCCGAACGTTTGATGATGCTTTCGCAATATCTTTCGGCCCAGATTCTCTTTGCCCTGCTGACCGGACTGGTTCTCAGGCGTCTGGGATATTTTTCCCGGTTTATCACCGGACGCGAGGCCTCGCCGGTATCCTATGCCCTTGTCTGCCCCGGCGTTGCCCTTGTAGTGATGATTCATTTCTGGCTTAATCGGGGGCTGGTCGATTCCGGGATGATCGACAAATTTTCCCTGGGATACTGGACGATCACAGCTCTGGCCCTTGCGATCCAATTCGCCACGGCCTGGCTGGTGTTCGTGTTGAACCGCAAACATTTCAAAGGAGCATAGGAAGAAAGCATAAAGGAACGGGTTGAAAATTGACGCTGCACTTCCTTCCGGGTGCCAAAACCGTTGCCGCCCGGCTGCCAACGTTTGTGGCAGTGAGCAGAGAGACCGGATAAAAGTAGTCATTGCAGGCGTTATGCATTTAAGGCAGTAAATGAAGAAATAGTCTTCAGATTCGCAAAGTCTCTTTAGTCGGCAGGATATACAATACAGGGGGAAGATATGCATGTATTTTATAGCTTGGTGAATGCAATTGTCGTCATTGTCCTGATTTACGGTCTTGCGATTCTGCTCAAGCGCAAAGGCACTCTTGTCGAGGATCATTCCCTGGTCCTGGCTCGGATCGTTACCGACTTGTGTCTTCCGGCCATGATATTCGTCACCCTGGCCAAATTGACCATTGTCGCTCATGAGTTGATACCGGCCTTTATCATGCTCGGGCTGGAGTTGTCCTGCATTGCCGTAGCCTGGTTGGTCAGCGTGCTTTTGAAGTTTGCCAGGCCGCAACAGGGGGCGATAGTTTTCTGCTCTGCGTTCGGCTCCTCGGCCTTTTTGGGATATGCGCTTATTATGCAGGTTTACCCCAATAATCCGGAGGTGCTGGGACAAACCGTGCTTATTTCCGAAATCGGAGTGGGATATCCGATTTTTATTCTCGGGCCCATGCTGGCCGCCTATTTCGGCTCCAGCCGTTCTCGGATCGCCTCGCAATGGAAGGCATCTCTGGCTTTTTTTAAGTCGCCTGTTTTTTTCGCCCTGCTAGCCGGAATTATTTGGAGCGGCATCGGGTTGCCCGGAGAGGAAAACGTGTTGATGGCCCCGATATTTCAGTTGGGGCACGTCCTGGCCTCGGCACTTACTCCCATAGCGATTCTTTCGGTTGGGCTCATGTTTAAGATCCCGGACGCACGCAGTATTTTCATCCCATTGATTATCGTCATCGCGATCAAGTTAATAGCCAAACCCCTGCTTGCGGGATTTATTTCCGTGAATTTCAGCCTGCCGGGGATTTGGGAGCAGATTTTAATTCTTTTGTCCGCCATGCCTCCGGCTGTTCTGGGAGTGGTTTTTTTGAAAAGATACGGCGGGGACGCCAGATTGGCCTCAGCGCTTTTGCTTGCGGGCAGTCTGATCAGTTGCGCAACGATAATCGGTGTTTTCCGGGTGCTAATATGAATGGGTAAGAGAGAAGGATTATATAAAGACAGGCTAGACGTCGATGCTGATCATGAACTCTGTTGGTCATTAACAGGAGAGAAGTGAATGTTAAGCTTGATAAAAGGGTTGTTCAGGCCGTTTGTCTTGGCGAGTGCCGCGTTTGCTGCTTTTTTTGTTTTGCTTTTTTTTCTGGGTACAGAGGTGGGTAACGCCGGGCAAGCAGCGCCTGAGAAGCAGGAAAGGGCTTTGGACCTGGAGCTTCTGACCCCTGAAGATATTTGGGAACTTGGCCGGATCTCCAGCCCGCGGGTTTCGCCGGACAACACCCAGGTGCTTTTTCAAGTCACAGAGTATGACCTGGAAGAGAATACAGGGGCTGATATTATCCATGTGGTGAATCGGGATGGAAAACGCAGCCGGCGCATATCCCCTGATGAAGGCGGTGACAGCCATGCCCGCTGGCGGCCTGATGCCCGGAAGATAGGATTTATTCATGACCAGCAGCTCTGGGAAATGAATCCCGACGGCAGCGGGCGCAGGCAAATTTCCCATGTTTCGGCCGGAATCACGGGGTTTGAATATTCTCCTGATCAGTCAAAGATTCTTTTCACCAGTCCTGTACCCGCAGACAGGCCGGGCAGTGAACTTTTTCAAGGGTTGGACAAGGCCGGCGCAGTGATAACTGACGAACTTATGTATCGCCACTGGGATTCATGGGTGGACTCCTTTACTCAGATTTTTACGGCAGATTATTCTGAAGAGGGCATAAGCAGTCCGGAGAATATTATGCAAGATCTGGGTTTGGAATCCCCTTTAAGACCATTTGGAGGGACGGAGCAGATTGCCTGGAGCCCGGATTCAAGGTTTGTCGCTTATACGGCCAGGGACCGCAGCGGCAGAGAATACGCCCTGACCACTGACTCCAGAATCATGCTTTATGATCTTAACAGCGGGCAGACCAGAACCCTGAGTACCGGCAGGGGATATGACATGAATCCGGCGTTTTCCCCGGACGGCGGCTCCATTGCCTGGTTGAGCATGGCAACACCCGGGTATGAAGCGGACAAAAACAGGCTCATGGTTATGGATCTTGGTTCCGGAAAGATTAATGACCTGACAGCCGGTTTTGATCAGGATGTAGATGAATTTGTCTGGTCTGAAGAGGGGTACATCTTTTTTACCAGTCTGAACAGGGCGTCCACCATGGTCTATGGTGTTGATCCCCATGCAGGCAATATTGAGGTCCTGACCGATGGCGGATGGACCTATTCAGAATTATCAGCGGCCGGCGACCGGCTGGTGGCCCTGAAATCAAGCATGTCCGCCCCTGCTGAGGTGTTTCTCCTGAATCCGGTTACTGGCAGGGAAAAAAATATATCCCGGATCAATGATGAATTCCTGAGCCGGTTTGACATGGGACAGGTCCGGGAAATGCGGGTGAAAGCAGCGGATGGTCAGGACATGATGGTCATGCTGATCCTGCCGCCGGGCTTTGATCCGGACAAAAAGTATCCGGCTCTGCTTTACTGCCAGGGAGGACCTGAATCGCCTGTGGATCATTACTGGTCGTACCGCTGGAACTTTCAGACTCTGGCCGCGGCCGGATATGTGATTGTGGCTCCAGCCCGCAGAGGAGTCCCCGGCTTCGGCCAGAAATGGAAAGAGGGTGTGCTTGAAGACTGGGGAGGCCTGCCCATGCAGGATCTGCTAAGAGGCATTGATGCGGTGGCGGAAAAATCCTGGGTGGATGAGGACAGGCTTGCCGCTGTCGGTCCCAGCTTTGGCGGATATTCCATCTATTGGCTGGCCGGAAATCATGAGGGACGGTTCAGGGCACTGGTGGCCCATGACGGGATTTTTCACCTGGAAAGCATGTACGCCGTGACCGAGGAAACTTTTTTCCTGAACAAGCAGCTTGGCGGCCCGTTCTGGGAAAAGGACAATGATCAGGTTCAGTCTGCTTATGCTGCTTCTCCCCACAATTTTGTCCGGAACTGGGACACTCCGCTTCTGGTTATTCATGGCGGCCGGGATTACAGGGTGCCGGACTCTCAGGGGCTGGGTGCTTTCAACGCGGCCAGGCTCAAAGGGGTTCCGGCCAGGCTGCTTTATTTTCCTAATGAAAACCACTGGGTTATGAGCCCCCAGAACAGCGTGCTGTGGTACAGGACGGTTATTGACTGGCTGGATAGGTGGATTCAGGCAGACAGAGGATAAGTTGATATTTTTCTTCATTACTCGGGTTTTTCCGAGACAACGCGGTTCCTGCCTTCCTGTTTGGCCTTGTACATCAGTTTGTCCGCCCGCTCGGTCAAGAGGGCAAGGTGTTCTCCCGGTCTGTGCAGCGTCACTCCCGCACTGACAGTCATGCTGACGGATTCTTTGCCGAAGTAAATTGCATGTCCGGCAATGGTTTTTCTTATTTTTTCAGCAACATTTACGGCCTCCTTTAGGGGGCACTCTCCCAGCAGAACTGCAAATTCTTCGCCTCCCCACCTGCATAATACATCGGACTCCCTGATGCTCTTGGATGTTATTCTGGCAAATTCCTTCAAAACAAGATCTCCGCTGTGATGTCCAAACTGGTCGTTTATGGACTTGAAATGACCAATATCAAAAAGGGGTCGTCTTAAAAATTTGTGCAATACATTTTAGATTTTTGTTAAATCAAGATACAGAACCCCGCACCCCGATCAGTAATCCAGGAAGTAACAACGCCAAGGAACACCGGCACGAAGAATGAGTGTCCAGTGCATCCGTTTGCTGGATTTTTTTTCTTCGGGATCGGAATCGCTATCGGGATCGGAATCGATCCCATAAGCCGATGGTTCCACCCGCACCGAATGACATATTATTTCGATTTCGATATCGATCCCGATAGCGATTTGGATAATCCCAACGGCTAGGCAATTCAATGATTTTTAATAAAAACATTTAAATTCAGCACATTAATTGTTACTTGCAGGTTCCGGTCAACAAAGTTTTGCACGGATTTATGTGAGGAGCCATAAAGGATAAATATAGTCTGCCTTGAGGTAGGGCAGACAAGTCATAAATAACTTTAAAGGGAGAATTTTGAGTTGTCATGACCATAAGGGAAGCAAGAATTAAAACACATCTGGAACTCAAGTAATAACCGAGGCTCTTACTGCTTTTACTGTCTTTTTTCAGATGCACCCCGGCGGGCGGTGAGGTCTAATACGGCTGGAATCATGCACACGGCACACAGGATAATTGCAAGGTATATTACATGCCGCCAGGAAACATCAAAAGCATGTTCCGGAAGATTTAAATGATGCAGGCTGTGGCTTTGCCTTTGTGCCGAGTGGGGCAGATAAAGGGTGAAAATTATTTCAAACAGGAATATGCCCAGGATATAGCCGCTTTTGTTCAGCATGGAAAAGACACTCGAGGCCTCTCCCTTCAGGTCCGCCGGGGGACTGTTCATTACTATCGCCGAATTCGGCGGTTTAAGCATGCCCAGTCCGGTTCCGAAAATCGCGGTGCCTGCAATGAAGATAGCAATGGTATTCTGGGTGTTGAATGTCAGGTAAACGCAAATCGCGCATCCCATAAGAAGTATTGCCATAATCTGCATTTTTTGCAGGTTGTATCGCTCGGCCAGCCATCCGGCAAACGGACTGACCATAAAGGTTGCAAGTCCGGCAACCGCCCACAGGAGGCCGGCCGCATGAGTGGAATATCCCCGGCCTTCCATCAGAAAGAAAGGAATGACGAATGCGAGTCCTGAATACATGAGTACGGAAAAAAAAGAGACCATATTTCCAAGCGTAAAAGCCTGAATTTTGAATAACTTTGGATTGATCAGCGGATCACTGGATTTCTTTTGCAGCAAGATAAAGGCGATGAATGAAAAAAGGGCCGCAATGCCCAATCCAATGGTTATTGCCTGATAATGCGGCCAGTCGGCCTTGAATGCATCGCGCATAAGTATCAGGCAAAGAAAGAAAAGGAAGGCCAGAAAGCAATCACGCATGCCGAGGGGCGATTTGGAAACGGCGGGCGTGTCTGCGGGTATTGCCTCAAGAGCCAAAAATTTGCGAATAATTCCCAGCGGTACGTTAATGAAGAATATCATCCTCCAGCCCAGATAATGAGTAATCAACCCGCCCGCTACCGGCCCGAGAATAAAGGCCAATGATATCCACATGGAAAGTTTCCCGAACAGTTCATCCCGTTTTTTCTTGGGAAAATACAGGGAAATTAACGCGAAAGAGATGGGCATGGTGATTGCGGATCCGAGTGCCTGAAGCGCCCTGCTTGCGATAAGCGTGTAGATACCGGGAGCGATGGCGCACAGCAGGGAGCCGATGAAAAAAAGCGCGCTTCCGCCTATAAACAGTTTTTTGTATCCTTTGTTGTCGGCCAGTTTCCCGAACATGGGAATGAAGCTGGCGGTAACGATAAGGTAGACGAGCGTTATTTTGGAGGCCAGCGAGATGCTTATGTTGAAATCCCTTGAAATCATCGGCAGGGCGATATTTACTATGCCGATATCCAGCGTGCCCATGAAGGCGCCGAGAGAAATGCAAAAAATCAGCTTTTTTTGCTGTTTTTTATCACTTACAGTGTACTTGGTAGCCATGTCCCGCCTATTTTCTATAAGTTATGCGATTAGCAGGCCTAAAATTATATTTTAGGTCTGCTAATCAGATACACATCTTGTATCTCTTGCTTAAATTGTTATCCATGGTCAAGCTTGTTTTATTCATCGCATAATAACTGCTTTCCATCCGGAAATGGCCCTTTTCAAATAATTCCAGGCTAACTACCCGGCATAGCAGAGGTTTATCTTTGGAATTATCATTGCAATGAATAGTTGCCCTGTGCTAAGCATTGAGGAAATTATTGGCCGTAAAATTTTTATTCCAGCCTGATGTTTGGGGACGACTAATTGCGAACCTTATCTGTTTAGTTTCCATCCGGAAATGGCCCTTTTCCGAACCCCAAATCCGATATTTATAAGTCCGGAAATTTTTTAATTTCCGGACTTAGAACTGTTTAGGTGCATATGGACGTTCGAGTTTTGATCACCGTATTTGAATCCGTGGCCCTGCTTCTGGGCATCGGGATTATCGGGCTGTGGATTATGAGCAGGCGGGTTCTGCCTCAAAAGGCCATGGGAATCCTCTCCACCCTGGCTTTGGATATTTCCCTTCCCAGCCTGGTGTTCGTGAATATCCTGGATAATTTTCAGCCCGCCGAATTTTCCGACTGGTGGCAGCTGCCCCTGTACTGGGCCGGATTCACCCTGTTTCAGGGCTGTCTTACAGCCGTTTTCAGCCTTGTTTCCGGACGGAACACGCGCAGGGAATTTGCCGCAAGCCTTTTCTTTCAAAACGCGCTGTTTTTCCCCCTGGCCATACTCGGGGAGATGTTCGGGGTGCAATCGCCTTACGTGGTAAAGCTCTTTTTTTTCGTTATGTTTTTTCCTTCCCTGTTCTTCAGCACGGCGCATCTTTTTTTCAAGAAATCCCAAAAATCCCTTGACTGGGCCAAGATCATCAACAAGGTCCTTTTGGCCACCATTGCCGCTACCTCATTGCGCCTTCTCGGGGCCGAGGGGATCGTCCCCGAATTTGCAGTTTCCGCATTGCGTTTGCTCGGTAATATGACATTGCCTCTGCTTTTTTTGATCCTGGGCGGAAATATTTATATTGATTTCAAGGCCAAAGGCAAAATCTATCCCCTTGAGGTTGGAAAATTTGTCCTGATCAAGAATTTCCTGTTTCCGATCGCGGCCCTTTTGGTGCTTGTCGCTCTTAGACCGCCTTTTCCCATCGCCCTGTTCGTGCTTTTGGAAGCTGCGGTACCTCCGCTTACCGCAATTCCCATCTTGACCGAACGCGCGGGCGGAAATCGGGAAATCGTCAATCAGTTTATGGTCATAAGCTTTGCGGTTTCCCTTGTGTCCATTCCACTGATGATGGGGCTCTTCAGTCTGTATTTTCCTTTACCCGCACCATAGAATGTGCGGGCCGGATTTTGGGGCAGAGTGCTGGTTTTTATGGTCGTAATTTTGCATGGGTTTATGATTGGCGGTTTGTCTGCCAACTTTATGGGCACATGTCTGAATCGCTTATAATGATGTTTTGTATTTGTGTTCCAAATTTTTTGCAGCGGGCTTGGTTTTGGCCGGCGTAAACACGGGAAATCTATCAAGGAGGTTGCAGATGGCTGTCAAGCGTAAAAGAATTACCAGGAGAAAATTTATCAGTGGTGTGGGTGCGTCTTTGGTACTGCCCGTTGTAGGTAGTTGTCTTGGTTGTAATTCCGATTCCAATTCCGATTCCAGTGACTCTTCTTACAGGACACGCCTGGTAATACTCGGATCATCCGGGGGCGTTTCATGGTGGCAATCTTCAAACCGGGCGAGTACTTCAACAGCTTTGGTTGTCGAAGACACTATCTATCTCATTGATATTGGCCAGGGAACTGCAGATCGTCTTGCAAGGGCGTTTAATCATGATGCAGCAAACCCCGATGGGTCTTATGGCGGGAATGGATCCTCCACGTTTCTCAAAGATCTGAAAGTTTTGTTTTTTACACATCTCCATCAGGATCATACCGCCGATTATCCCTCTCTTCTGCTGATAGGGCCGGGAGCCGGACTTAATTCGGACAGCCCATTGCAAGTATATGGACCGTGCAACCGCGGGCAATTGGATATTAACAAGTCTAAATACACTGGCAATATTATTGAAAATTGTGACTGTGATTCCGGTTTGACCACTACAACGCCCGGGATAAAATTGATGACGAAAACTATATGGCAGGCTTATGCCCAGACGATCAACAATATGACTTTGGACGCGGGATATCCTGATTTCACTCAAGTCGTAAAAATCAATGAGCTTGGAACCCCTCTGGCATATAAAGACAGTCCCACCTGCCCGGCCATGAGTCCATTTAAAGTTTATGAAGATGATCTGGTAAGGGTTTCCGCCACCCTGGTTGACCATCATCAGGTATATCCCGCATTTGCCTTTCGTTTTGATACGGATGACGGCTCAGTAGTAATTTCCGGCGACACGGGGAAAAATACCAATGGTAATTTGCAATTATTGGCAGAGGGAGTGGATTTTTTAGTACATGAAGTAATTGACAGAGAATGGGTGGATATCAGGTTTGGATATCCCGACCCAATCAAAAATCCCACGACCTATGCATTAAAAAGGCATATGCTGGAAGCACATACTGCAATTGATGATGTTGGGGCCGTGGCGGAGTCATGCTGGGCCAAAAATCTGGTTTTAAATCATATTGTTCCAGGGGATGCTCCTTTGGATCATCTGCAAAAAGCCGCTAATAATTTTTCCGGAGAGCTGATTATCAGCGAGGATTTAATGGAGATTGGAATAGGCTGAAAAAGAAACTTTGGACCTGTTTTTAAGATATTATCGTATCTGCTCAGCAAATTTACGCCAAAAAATCCGGTGATTTTTTGGCTTGTGCCGAATAGTTACATTTTATTCCTGGTTGAGAAGGATATAATCAATATCCGCAACCGATATCCGCGCACAGGATGAGTTTGCCGCGGTCAGTCTTATTATTTATAAACCTGGCGATGGTAACACACGGATTGCCTGAAGCCTGAGAAATATACCTGTCCGTTGTATGTTCCGTTTGTCCTGCTCCAATGGGTAAATAGTATTCCTTGAGCGAATGATCGCTGCCTCTTGCAGCAGGCTCGTATAATATTTGCCTGCTTTTGGTCAGCCTGTTTGGATTGCAGATTGTCGCGGATATCTGGATCCCTTCCGTATTTAAAACATACAGACACTCCAGCTTCGGCTCTGTATCCAGACATTGAGCCAGACTTTGTTCAATCTCGCTGTCCATGATGTTTATTAGCATTGAACAGGCATGATCCATTATTTCCCTGTACTTATGGAATTCCTTTTGTTCCGTGTTCAGTCTGGAAGTGGTTTTACGTCTGTACATATTCGAGACTTTTTTTATCTTTTCCACGATGCCTTGATCTTTTAACGGACTTGCCGATGGTCGCGCGAAATAAAAACCCTGAAATAATCCAATCCCTAATTCCAACAGGCAGACTACTTCCTCAGGACTCTCCACTCCCTCGGCTACCACCTGTGAGCCGGTGCGGTATCCCAACTGCACAAAACTGCGGACCAGTTCCTGTTTGTGGAAATGCTTGTGTACATTTGAAACCAGGGAACGATCCAGCTTCAGGATGTCCGGCTTTATGAGCGGAATTCTTTCCAGATTGGAAAAACCCGATCCGACATCGTCCAGAGCAATCAAAAAATTTTTGCGTCTGTAAGCGGAGATGAATTTCATCAGGGCTTCGGTGCTGGAAGCCCTGGATTCCAGGAGCTCCAGGACGACATGATTGTTGCCTATTCCGGCGTTTTTCACCTGTTTCAGAAGAAAGCGGGATCCGGAAACATCTTGATTTATGCACGAGGTGTCCAGATTGATGGACAAAAGATGCCGGTTATGCTCATCCATGCTGGCAAATCCTTCCAAAGCTTTTTCCCTGCAGACGCGGTCCAGTTCCAGGGTCATGCCGCATTTTGCTGCCTGATGGAACATGGTGTCCGGCGGTATTATATCTCCGGTTAGTACATCCTTTCCCCTGGCTAAGGCCTCTACACCGAGGACAGCTCCACGCTGAATGGATACTATCGGCTGATATAAAGAAAATATTTTTCGACCCTGAATAAATCGGGTGAATAAATTGGCTTTGATTTTTGTCTCCTTCTTGGTTCTGCAATTTTTTATATGTGTACGAGCGCCACAGCAGGAGTTATGCCAAACATGTTTTTGGGAGAAAATTTGATTATCCGCTTTAAATATCAGCATAAAGAGCAGGTGCAAAGGAGCTGTCTTGCGAGGTACATAAGAAATCAGCAGGCCGAAAACCCGACCAACAAAATTTGATGATCAGTTGCTCTGTTTTTAGTCTTTGGCGCAAGATGGTACATAATTGTTATTTAAAGCGTGCATAAAAAGTGCTTTTTTACTTTATTGTAAAACGGAAGCCTGAATAATCAGAATCAGTTCAAGCCGTTTTGCGTTTATCGACAATGCAGGTAGATTTTATTTATCTGGTTTTTTTGAATGGGTTTATTTATAAATTGACTGCAAAGGGGATTGGGGATAAACGCCTGCCCATGTTCACCCGTATTCTTCTTTTATCCCTGGCCGGGGCCGCGGGCACGCTTTGTCGGTACGGTCTGACCGGCCTTGTGCACCGCTTTGCCGGAGCGGGTTTTCCGTGGGGAACATTTGTGGTCAATATCACCGGCTGCTTTCTGGCCGGACTGGGCTGGGCCGTGTTTGAGAACAAGCTGCCTTTTGCCGCGCAGGCCAGGGTAGTGGTCATGATCGGGTTTATGGGCGCATTTACCACCTTTTCTTCCTATATTCTGGAAACCCAGCATCTTATGCGTGCAGCGGAGTGGTTACCGGCTGCCGCTAATTTTATCGTTCAGAACGGGCTGGGCTTCATTGCATTATTTTGCGGTGTCGCCCTGGGCCGCTGGATCTGATTATTGGGAGGGAGCTTATGAAACTTCCGGCGGAGTCGGTTTTACTCAGGATCTTTATCGGGGAGAACGATAAAGCAGACGGCCGTCCACTGTACAAAGTCCTTGTTGAAGAGGCCCGGGAACAGGGCCTGGCCGGGGCCACTGTCTTTCGCGGCATGCTCGGCTTTGGCGCGAACAGCCGCATTCACACCTCTCAGATTCTGCGTCTGTCCGAAGACCTGCCTGTGGTTATTGAGATTGTGGACTCGGAGGAGAAAATAAATGCCTTTCTGCCTCGCCTGGACGCGCTTATCCGGGAAGGTCTGGTGACCATGGACACAACCCGGGTCATTGCCTACAGGCATAATCACGCCGACAAATCTAAATAATCTTAGTATATTCGTTATTCCCAAGTGCTTATTGTGCCGTGAGGTACGAGGATGGTTCAAGAGCATAAATTTATTGCTTGACAGACGCGGAAAATAATTTATATATCGTTATATGACGATGTATGATTTTAAGCACGGGAATATAAAAATGAGAAACTTTATAAAGGTGATGAAAGCCCTGTCCGAGCGGACGCGGGTAAAAATTGTAAAGATGCTCCAGCGAAGAGAGATGTGCGTCTGTGAGATCCAGAAGGCTCTGGGCATTGCCCAGTCCACTGCCAGCAAGCATCTGAAGATCCTGGAAGAGGCCGGGTTGACAACCTATTCCAAGGATGGGCTGTGGGTGAACTATTACCTGGCCGACGGTTCGGATAGCCCGTATGCCGCAGAAATGCTCAAGAAGTGCAGAATCTGGCTGGAGGATGATCCGGAAGTAATCGAGCTTATGCGCCGGCTTCCGGAAATAAGACGCGAGGATATTTGCCGGTCGCGAAGCTGCTCATCCGAAGAGGAGCAGGGCTGAGTTTCTTAAATAAGAAAAAACAGGAGGGAGAGTAATGGATATCAAGGTCTTGGGTCCCGGTTGCCCGAAATGCAAAAAGGCCGAAGAAGTGGTCACGCAGGCTGTTACCGACTCCGGTGCGGAGGCAAACGTGGAAAAGGTTACTGACAGCATGGAGATCGCGAAATACGGGGTCTTCGGCACTCCGGCCGTGGTTGTGGACGGCGAAGTCAAATCCGTGGGCAAGGTGCCCAAAAAGGATGATGTTATGGAGTGGATTAAATAGTTTAAAATCCGGTCCCTGGGACCGGATTTTAAAATTCCTGAACGTTCAGGAATCAAAGCGAGGAGCTTAATGAATACATCCACCGCAAAGAAATTGCCCCTTCTGGACAGATTTTTGACCCTGTGGATTTTTTTGGCCATGGCCGTTGGCGTGTCCGCCGGGCATTTCCACCCCGGGGTTGTCGATCTCCTGGACTACGTTACCGTGGGCACCACCAATATCCCCATTGCCGTGGGGCTTATCCTGATGATGTATCCTCCGCTGGCCAAAGTACGCTACGAAAAACTGGGAGAGGTGTTCCGGGACTACAAGATTTTGTCCTTGTCCCTGGTCCAGAACTGGGTGATCGGCCCGATATTGATGTTTCTTCTGGCTATCGCCTTTCTCTCCGGGCACCATGAATACATGGTGGGTCTGATTTTGATCGGCCTGGCCCGGTGCATCGCCATGGTCCTGGTCTGGAATGAGCTGGCCAAGGGCGATGCCGAGTATTGCGCCGGGCTGGTGGCTTTCAACTCGGTTTTTCAGGTCCTTTTTTTCTCCTTTTACGCCTGGTTTTTCATTACCGTTCTGCCGGGATGGTTCGGCCTGGAGGGCGCGGCCGTGGATGTGACCATCGGCCGGATTGCAAAAAGCGTGTTCATCTATCTGGGCATTCCGTTTATAGCCGGGATTATTTCCCGTTTTATCGGCCTGAAGACCAAGGGCGAGGACTGGTACATGGAAAAATTCATTCCCAAAATCAGTCCCGTGACCCTGATCGCGCTGCTTTTCACCATCATGGTCATGTTTTCGCTCAAGGGCGAATATATCGTAAAACTGCCCTTGGATGTGGTGCGCATCGCTATTCCGTTGTGCATTTATTTCCTGGTCATGTTCCTTATAACCTTTTATATGTCCATGAAATTCAGGGCCACCTATGAGCAGACCACCACCTTGTCATTTACCGCGGCATCCAATAATTTCGAGCTGGCCATTGCCGTGGCCGTGGCCGTCTTCGGCATTAATTCCGGGGTAGCCTTTGCCGCGGTGATCGGGCCGCTGGTTGAGGTCCCGGTGCTTATTTTTCTGGTGAATGTGGCCCTGTGGCTGAAAAAGAAGTATTTTCCGTACGCGGTAGAGACGCCGACCGGGGTATGTCACGTGACGTGCCGGGATGAAATCCATTGAATGTTCAAAACAAAAAAGGAAACCAACAGTCCATGAATGCAAATGTTAAAAAGCTGTTCATTGCCGCGGCGGTAATCCTTGCGGTAGTGGTGATTTGGAATATGTTTCAGTACGGAACCGGGCCGAAAAAAGATTTGCAGCCCGCATCAGGGAGCGCGGAGGTAAAATCGCCCGTCCCCGGGGAAGTGGTCATGCTCGATCTGGGGTCGGACGAATGCAAGCCGTGCATAATGATGGCCCCGATTCTGGAGGAATTGAAAGAGGCCTACGCGGGCCGGGCGAAGATCATTTTTATAGATGTCTGGAAGAACAGGGATGAGGCAAATAAATACGGTATCCAGGCCATTCCCACCCAGATATTCTTTAATGCAAAAGGGGAAGAAGTGGCCCGGCATACCGGATTTATGGACAAAGAATCCATTGTCCGGCAATTGACCCAGATGGGAGTGGAGCCGCCCGAGAAATATCGGGATCTTTGATTGTATTTTGTAATTACAGGGAAAAACACGATATGTTTGATCAGCTTTTGATCGCGGTTAATCAATGGATGTCCGCGGGTACAGCCCTGGCTCTGGCCGGGGCTTTTATCTGGGGGATGGTAAGCGTGCTCTTGAGTCCGTGTCATCTGGCTTCAATCCCCTTGATCGTGGCCTATGTGGGCGGGCAGCAGACCGCAGTGAATCCTAAACGGGCCGGATGGTATGCCGGGGCTTTCACTCTGGGTCTTTTCATCACCATTGCCGCGGTGGGGATTGTTTGCGCCATTTTGGGCCGCATGCTTGGAGATGTAGGGATATGGCTGCAAATGGTCGTGGGCGCGGTATTGATCTGGGTTGGCCTGGGCATGTTGGGCGTGCAGGCCTGCACCATGTCCGGGGGGCTGCTGTATCGTCTCAAACTGCGCGGAATCCACGGGGCCTTTGGGCTGGGTCTGGCCTACGGGATACTGTCCGGGTCGTGCACTTTCGGCTTTATCGCCCCTATTTTGGCCATTGTTACCGTGCAGCAGGAGATTTTCTTCGGATCAATGATGATGCTTTTATTCGCCCTGGGACATTGCCTGCCGATTGTTTTCGCCGGTAGTTCCGCGGCTGCTGTGCGCAGGTTGACCGAAAGTTCCGCCTGGCAGGGAGCGGGATTCTGGTTCCGCAAAGGCGCTGCAGTGATTATTTTTGTCCTGGGCGTTTATTTTATATCCAGTCCCATGTTGAAGATTTTGTAGACGGTTAAGGATTCCGGAAATAAAAAAATATGCGGAAAGTATGCATGAGTTTCAAGTAGGAGAGGGGGATGAATATAAAAGAACGTTATAAGTTATTACTTTTGACAGGCTTTTTCCTGGTGGCCTATTATATGCCCTGGAACAGCGAGATAATCCGTCAGGCCGGGCTGGAGGCGTTCATGATGCTCCGGGAATACGCCCGGGAACACGTTTTGACCTGCCTGATACCGGCCTTTTTTATTGCCGGGGCCATTGCCGTGTTTGTCTCCCAGGCCTCGGTAATCAAATATTTCGGAGCCCAGGCCAATAAATTTTTATCCTATTCCGTGGCTTCGGTGTCCGGCACCATTCTGGCGGTTTGTTCCTGCACCGTGCTCCCGCTTTTTGCCGGGATTTATTCCCGGGGTGCGGGAATAGGTCCGGCCACTGCCTTTCTGTATTCCGGTCCGGCTATAAACGTTTTGGCCATTGTCTTCACCGCCCGGGTTCTGGGCTGGCAGCTGGGCCTGGCCAGGGCGGTGGGAGCGGTTTTTTTCGCCGCCATTGTAGGACTATCCATGCATTTTATTTTCCGCAAGGATGAAGCAAAACGCCAGGCCGGACAGATGCATCTCCCGGATGAAGAAGGAGAAGGCCGGTCTCTTTTTCAGGAAGGCATTTTCATGCTGATTCTGGTTTTGATTCTTATATTCGCCGCGTTTGCCAAGCCATCCCAGGATGCGGCCGTACTGTGGAAAAGCATCTTTCAGGCCAAGTGGATAGTCACCGGCATCCTTCTGGTCATCCTCGGATTTATCCTCAAGTCCTGGTTCAAGCGCGAGGAGCTCGGGGACTGGGTGAACTCCACCTGGGGGTTCATGAAGCAGATATTTCCCCTGCTTTTCGCCGGTGTCCTTTTCGCCGGGTTTTTCCTGGGCCGTCCCGGGCATCCGGCATTGATTCCCGAGCATTTCGTGGCCGAGCTGGTCGGGGGCAACTCCATCTGGGCCAATTTGTTTGCCGCCCTGGCCTCGGCGCTCATGTATTTCGCCACGCTCACCGAGGTACCCATCCTGCAGGGGCTATTGGGATCGGGAATGGGCCAGGGACCGGCCCTGACCATGCTTCTGGCCGGACCGGCGCTTTCCCTCCCCAATCTGATCGTTATCGGCAGTGTTATGGGCTGGAAAAAGACCGGCACATTCGCCGGGATTATTGTGATTTTGTCCACTTTTGCGGGCATGGCCTACGGAGCGATTGTCACTTAGCCGGGCCGGGGTTAACAAGCGGCGCGTAAACCGGAATAAGTTAGATGGATCTTATCCAAAAATTTTAAATTTCCGGATGAAAACTAGATGAAATTGATTCGGATAGTGCAAAAGAAGCAGAGTATGTTTTGAGGGAACAACTCCTTGGACGTATTTAAAATAATTTGTTGTCCCGGACCAGAGAGGAAAGGGACACCATGCCCACGATTTCACCTTTTTCTTCGGCCGGGGCCCGGCGTATATTGGATCTATATAATAGCCGGGCCACATAACGGATGTCCATATCGGCCGGCACGGTGATAACCGGCTTGGTCATCATTTCATAAACATGCACCAGGTCCGGGGAATATCCGGGAATAACCACTTCTGTAATAAAATCCTGAACAACCAGAATTCCCCAGGCATCGTCCGCATGCCGTTTTTCGACCAGCAGACTGGGAACTTTTTCCCGGCGCATCTTGTCGGCAGCTTCTCTTGCCGTGGCCATGCCGTCAATGGATATGATTTTGGTCTGCATCACGTCTTTTGCACGTATAATTTTATTTTGTTCCTGACTCATGCTTTTTACCTCGTTTAAAAATAATTTGACCGGACTTCTTCCTTGAATTTCTCAATCTGGCTTTCCAG
>JBNJHA010000031.1:0-24821 GCA_051748085.1 Thermodesulfobacteriota bacterium | reverse complement strand
TTCAAAGAAAACCCGGGGACGGCTGCGGCCCTTTACTTTCTCCTTTACCGCTTCCAGCCTCCCGCGCATGTCCCGGATCAAAGAATCCGCCCGGGCTTCGGCCCCGAGGAGCCTGCCCACCCGATTTATAACCGAAAAAAGGCTGGAAAAATCGTTGGCCCGGAAAAAAGCCACCTGTAGCCCGAAGCGCTCCAGATTGCGCACACTGCGTTTGGCCCGGGACCTCCCGCCCATCTGCAGAACCACATCCGGCTTCAGACTAAGGACCCTTTCCATTCCGGGCCGCATATGGGTTCCAATGCACGGCTTGTCCTCCATTCCCGGCAGACCGGAATCCTGAACAGTGCGGGCTACAAGCCGGTCTCCCAGGTCAAGGGAGATTACAATCTCATTTAAAGCGCCATAAAGAGCGATAACTTTTTTTGCCGGCCGGTCCAGGCACACCTGGCGCTGCATGTCATCGACAATGCACACCTGCCCGGCAACTGCCTCAAACGGCACCGCCGCAAAAATCAGGAACAAAAAAAGCCTGGGGCACGCCCGCTTCCGGATGGATGAACACGCTGACCCGGACATCAAAAACCCGGGACAACACTTCCGAGTTAAATACCTTGGAAACCGGTCCGTCCTGAACAATCCTTCCTCCCTTCAAAAAAATGAGACGCTCAAAATAAAGCGCGGCCAGATTCAGATCGTGCACCGCGGCCATAACGCTTAAACCCTTGCTTCCGTTCTGGCGCAAAAGACCAAAGATCTCCGCCTTGCGGGCCACATCCAGATTGGATGCCGCCTCGTCCAGAAGGAGCAGGCCCGGATTCTGGGCCAGGGCCCTGGAAATAAGTACCCGCTGCAGTTCTCCCCCGGAAAGGGTGCGGCAGGAGCGGTCCTGCAACTCAAGAGAACCGGTATCCGCAAGCGCCTGCCAGGCCTTGGCCTTATCCTGGTCCGAATAACCGCCGAACACCCCTACATACGGATAGCGACCCATAAGGACCAGGGACATGACCCGGATATCGAACGGGGTATGCATGTCCTGCGGCACGCAGGCCATTTCCCTGGCCCTTTCCCGAGGGCGCATGCAGGGGACATCCCGATCCCCGAGCCTTAGTTCTCCGCTTATAGGCGGAAGACAGCCGGAGATGGTCTGCAGCAAGGTGGTCTTTCCGGATCCGTTGGGTCCGATAAGGGCAGCCTTCTCTCCGCAAAGCAGCTCCAGATCTATATCCTCCAGGACCGTCCGGCCCTCATAGCCGCAGCTTACGCCTTTCAGGCTTATCATAAACTACTCTTTCGGGAACGGAGTTTCAAAAGATAGCAGAAGAACGGCCCGCCAATAAGGGCGGTAATCACCCCGACCGGCAATTCCGCGCCGTGGGGCATAATAGAGCGGGCCAAAACATCCGACCACAAAAGCAGCACCCCACCCCCCAAAGCGGAGTTGACTATAAGCTGTCTGTGCTCCGCCCCGCTTATCATGCGCACCAGATGGGGGACCACCAGGCCCACGAACCCAATTATCCCGGATACCGACACTGCCGCCCCGGCCAAAAGGCTTGCGGATATCAAAAAAATCAAGCGGGATCTGGAGGTGTTTACCCCCAGCTGTCTGGCCTGGATATCTCCCAGGGAAAGGATATCCAGCTCCCGGGACACGACAAAAATAATCGATCCCCCGACCAGCAAATAAGGAAAAAACAAAAAAACATGCTCCCAGGAGCGGCCCTGAAAACTGCCCATTATCCAGAACACGATCCCGGCCACTGATTCCTCGTCCAGGGATTTGAAAAGGGAGATACACGCACCCAGAAACGTGGCCACCACGATTCCGGACAGAACAAGGGTGTCTCTACGGATATATCCGTTTTCCCGGGACATGATAATAACCGCGAAAAGCGCGGCCAGGGCACCGGCAAGCGCGGCAACCGGAATGGGATCGAGGCTAAACCCGGCCACGGTAAACGCTCCCCATCCCAGATAAATGGCCAGAACAGCGCCAAAGGCGGCCCCGCTGGACACGCCCAGGGTAAAGGGGTCAGCCAGGGGATTTCGGAGTATGCCCTGATACACGGTACCGGAAAGGGCCAGGCCGGCTCCGGCCAGCCAGGCCAGGACCGAGCGGCTGAGGCGAAGTTCGTTTACCACCAGAAGCACCCCGGAATCCGGCTGCCCGGCACCGGCAATCCCCATCCCGTGTGCAAGCGCCTCCCATACCTGGCTGGCATGGATATCCGCCGGACCTATAAGCAGGGACAGGTACACGGAAACCAGGGAGAGGAAAAGAAGCAGCCCGGCCAGAATATACGGCCGGGCCTCGAACACGTTCATCAGTGGTGCTCAACCTCGTGCAGGGCATTTTTAAGGTGATCCAGCCAGAGGGCGACAAAACGGTCATCCTCGCCCAACCCCTTCAGTAAGCTGGTCGTATCAAAACCTTTGGCCCGCATCCGGCTTTTCCAGGATTCATCCTCCGGCCCGGCCATGTCGTTTCGGGCATGGTCCCCGGCCACGGACATAAGCGGCATCAGGCAGACCTTTTTTTCTTGTGCCGTCTTGAGATCACTCATTACCTGCTTAAGAGTCGGGGCCCCTTCAACCGTGCCCACCAGGACGGAATTTGAACGACGGGAGATATAATCCTGCAGGCCGGGATAATAGATGTTGCCCGCGTGGTGGGTTCCATGCCCCATGAGGACTACGGCCCGGCCCTTTTGCAGATACGGCTTACTTGCGTCCATAACCGCACCGGCTACCTTCTGCATATCCTGATGGGAATACATGAGCGGATGGCCAAGGGAAATCCGGGCATCCGGGGCAATTTCCCTGAAGGCCTGGACCTTTTGCAAAAGCGCGAAATATTCCTCGCCGGGAATAACATGCAACGACTGCACCGCGATGCGGTTAAAATCCTGTTCCAGCATATCGGCCAGGGCCTGGGCCGGAGAGGCAATTTCTCTGCCCGATTCAGCCAATTTATGCCTGATTATGCCCGATGTATATGCCCATTTGACCGGTATGCCGGAAAACCTCTTTTTGGTTTCCGCTTCAATATTCTCCATGGCCTTTTCCGCCTCGGACACACTGGTTCCGAAAGATACCAAAAGAATTCCGGTTTTGGGCTCCTTTTCCTTATGCCCATGATGCCCGTGCGCACAGGCAAGACCGGCAAAAGAGAACACAAAAACGGCGCACATGACGGCAATTTTACTAAAACCCATTTATATTCCTCCTAAATATTCCGGGACATAACTGAACAGGGCAAAAAAAAGCCCTTTTGTCCTTAAAGCAAAGACAAAAGGGTTCCGTTTTTACCCCATGCTTTCCCCCGGACAAATGTCCCGTTGTCCGCGGAAATTCTCCAACCGACTCAGGCAGGTCTTCCGGCTTGTCCCTTCCGGCCTCTTCCTTCCCGCCCGGCACTCACTTTCGAGGAAATTTTGGGCTTTTTGGCTGCATCTAAATCCCAAAAACATTTCCCGTGGAAAGTGAGTGCCGGACAGTGGAACCTCATGAGACCGGAATCAAACAGGACTTACGGCGGCGGGTCCGCTCCTGATTTACACAGGATTCCCTATTATGCCCCGCAGGGCACCTGAAAAATAATCTGCTATTACTATACTTGGTCCTTGTCAATGCGGCCCCTAATGCATGACTCCTTACAAAAAAGACAAAAGACTGAGGGCCATTACCGCCATCCCGGCAATAAGCCCGATTATGGCCAAATGGTGCTCCCCGTACTCCTCGGCCGAGGGCAGGAGCTCATCCAGGGAAATAAAAACCATTATACCGGCCACCCCGGCAAACACCCCCCCAAAAGTAACCGGATTCAAAAAAGGCATGAGAAAAATGAAGCCGACAAGGGCCCCGGCCGGTTCGGCAAGTCCGGAAAGAAAAGACAGGGTGAAAGCCTTTTTTCTGCTCCCGGTGGCGTAGTAAAGAGGGACGGAGACAGCCACGCCTTCCGGGATATTGTGAATGGCTATGGCCAGGGCAATGGGTATCCCCAGGCCGGGATCCTCCAGAGTGGCCACAAAAGTTGCCAGGCCTTCCGGGAAATTGTGCACGGCAATGGCCAGGGCGGTGAGGACCCCGGTCTTGTATAGGCCGGCGTATTCCAGTTTCTGCTTCTCCCGACCCAAATCTTCGATGCGGTGTGCCTCATGGGGATTCTCGTAAGCCGGAATCAGCTTGTCTATTATCCCGATAAGGGCCATACCGGCAAAAAACGCCCCCACAGCTACCCAGGCCCCGGGGATATTACCCATGCCGGACTGCAGGGACTCCCGGGCCTTGGGCATTATTTCCACAAAGGAAACATATATCATTACCCCGGCGGAAAATCCCAGGGCCAGGGAAAGAATCCTGGGATTGGTCCGGCGGACGAAAAAAGCCAGGGCACTCCCGATTCCGGTGGACAGACCGGCCAGCGTGGTCAAGCCAAAGGCCAGTAAAATACTATTTACATCCATAAATTCATTGCTTATTATAAATTAAATTTCGTTTTTATGCTTTTTAAACAAAATTAAATGAACAAATACAAAAAACAAACCACGATCATGCTCAAACAAAAATTATCTGCCCTTGCGTTCATATTGCAAATTATCATTCTAACGTTATCCGTCTCTTCCGCCCATTGCGCTGGAGACAAAATCACGGCCATTGCCAGCATCCTGCCCCAGAAACATTTTATAAACAAAATAGGAGGCGACCATGTCGAGACTAAAGTCATGGTCAAACCCGGTGCCAGTCCAGCTACATACGAACCAACACCAACTCAGATGGTCAGTCTGACCGAAGCCGAGGTATACTTCGCAATCGGAGTCCCTTTTGAAGATTCCTGGCTGCCAAAAATTGATGAAGTTAATCCAAAAATGAAAGTAGTGAATACTCAAGAAGGGATAGCCAAACATACCATACTGGGTAATACAGAAAGCAGCCGGGAAAAGAAAGGCATCCTGGATCCGCATATCTGGCTGGCGCCCTCTTTGGTCCGGATTCAGGCCCGAAATATACGCAACGGCCTTATAGAGGCTGATCCGGAAAATAAAAACGACTATGTCCGTAATTATGCGTCCTTTGTCCGGGAAATTAACAAAGTGGACGAAAAACTCCTGGACCTTTTCTGTGAAAATCCTGGTCGCAACCACTTTATGGTCTTTCATCCTTCCTGGGGATATCTGGCCCGGAGTTACGGACTAATCCAGGTAACCATAGAGGTCGAGGGCAAAAAGCCCGGTCCGCGCCAACTTTCGGCTTTGGTCCAAAAAGCCAGGGAACTTAAACTGAATACGGTATTTGTCCAGCCTCAATTTTCCGCCAAAAGCGCTAAGGTAATTGCCGATGCCATCAACGGTCAAGTGGTCAAGATAGATCCCCTTGCGGAAAACTGGGCGGAGAACCTGATTGAGGCAGCCCAAAAAATCAAGAATTCGATGCAATTGCCATGACCGATGGGAATACTCTCTCTTCCCCTCCAGTCCTGGTGCATGATGTTTCGTTCTCCTACAGGCAGAACCCGGTGCTGGAGGATGTGCACCTGCGCGTGCAAAAAGGTGACTTCCTGGCCATGATCGGGCCCAACGGAGGAGGGAAAACCACCCTGCTCAAACTCCTTTTGGGCCTGCTCAAACCGGAAAAGGGGGAAGTGCGGATCTTTGGCCGCTCTCCGGAGCATTCTGTACAAAGGATTGGCTATGTCCCCCAGCACAGCAATATCCGGCACGGCTTTCCCATAACCGTGGAACAGGTGGTCCTTCTGGGAATGCGCAACAAACATAAAAAAGGGATATCCTTTAGCCGGGAGGACCGCGAGGCCGCCCGCTCCTGCCTGATCGAGTCCGGAATTGAAAAAGAATTTTTTCAACGCAGAATGGACAGTCTCTCCGGCGGACAAAGGCAGAGAGTATTCATCGCCCGGGCCATGGCGGACAGTCCGGAACTGCTCGTGTTTGACGAACCCACTTCCAATATTGATCCTGAAGGCCGCTTCTGTTTTTTTGAACTACTGAGCACCTTACATAAGACATTGACAATTATCGTGGTCAGTCATGATCTGAGCATAACCGCACTGGACATAAACAGCATCGCCTGCGTGAACAAGAAACTTATTCATTCCCGGGGCAAAGAAATCAATGAAGACATGCTTTCTCTTCTATACGGAGTCCACCATCATTCCTGCCCCATGGACAGATACATCCAGGATGTGAACGCCGCCCGAGCGAGGCAGAGTGAATATGGACTATAATGGAAATATTTGAATTGTCCTTCATGCAAAACGCGGTACTGGCCGCTTTTTTGGCCAGCATCGCCTGCGGTATAATCGGTTCCCTGGTGGTCATAAACCGCCTGGTTTTCCTTTCCGGAGGAATCGCTCATACCGCCTATGGCGGGGTTGGACTGGCATTTTTTCTCGGCCTGCCGGTAATGCCTTGCACGCTGGGAATAACAATACTGGCCGCCGTGGTAATGGCCGCGGTCACCCTGCGGAACATGGAAAATTCGGATACGATAATCGGAGTTCTCTGGGCCTCGGGAATGGCCCTGGGGATAATACTTCTCGATCTGACTCCCGGATACAATGTTGACCTGATGAGCTATCTGTTCGGGAGCATCCTCACCGTGCCCAGATCAGATATCTGGATAATGCTTGTCCTGATCGTGTGCATCCTGGCCCTGACCTTTTTCTTTTACAAGGATTTCCTGCTCATGTCCTTTGATCCGGACTTTGCCCGGACCAAGGGAGTAGCCGTCGCTCCGTTGTATTTCCTGCTTTTGACCATGATCGCCGTTTCTGTAGTCATGCTCATCCAGGTAGTGGGCCTTATCCTGATAATCGCCCTGCTCTCAATACCACCTTATCTGGCCCGGGGGACAAGCCGATCCCTGGCCTTTATGATGCTCAAGGCCTGCGTTTACAGCCTTGTCTTCTGCATACTCGGTTTATATCTATCCTACCGTTTCAATATTACCTCCGGGGCGTGCATCATAGCCGTGGCCAGCATCGGTTTTTTCATCTCCCTTGCCTTTAACATGCTGATTAAAAAACGCGAGCAATAAAAACCCAAGCTGGTTCTTATCCGAAAACTCAAAAATTCCGGATTTAGAAATATCAGTTTTTCAATTCGGAAATAAGATTTTTTCCTGTTTAACAAGAAAATTGAGTAATTATGACCGAGCGTATCTTAATACGTGATCGAATAATTACGAAAATTAACAAAGTTAAACTGGAAAAGGGCCATTTCCGGATGGAAACGAGCTAACCTGAAGCGAGTCTTAGCCACTGGAAAAACTATGCACACAATAAGCGGCCAAATCATTGACCCGGTAAACAAGAGGCAATTCAAGGGGACAATCACCTTTGAAAACGGGATAATATCCTCGGTCAGAGAGACCGGGGAGGATGTTCCAAAACAATACATCCTGCCCGGATTCGTGGATGCCCATGTGCACATAGAGAGTTCCATGCTCGTTCCCTCGGAATTCTCCCGGATAGCCCTGGGGCACGGCACTGTGGCCACTGTCTCCGATCCGCACGAAATCGCCAATGTATGCGGAGTGCCCGGAATCGATTTCATGCTTGAAAACAGCCGCAAGGTGCCCCTTAAATTCAACTTCGGAGTTCCATCCTGCGTGCCGGCCACCCCGTTCGAGACCTCGGGGGCGGAATTGAATGCCGCGGCCGTGGCCAAGCTACTTAAAAGGGATGAGCTTTCCTATCTGTCGGAAATGATGAACTGGCCCGGGGTATTGAATGCGGACAAGGAGGTCATGGCCAAAATAAAGGCCGCCCTGGAACTGGGCAAACCCGTGGACGGACATGCCCCCGGATTAATGGGAGAAAAGGCTGAAAGATATATCGCCGCCGGGATCAGCACGGATCACGAATGCTTTCGGCTTGAGGAGGCCATAAACAAGCTGGAATACGGGATGAAAATCATTATCCGCGAGGGCAGCGCGGCCAAAAATTTTGCTGAACTCATTCCGGCTTTAAAGAAATATCCGGGCAGAATAATGTTTTGCTCCGATGACAAGCATCCGGACGACCTGATCAAGGGACAGATTAACATCCTCGCCGCCCGGGCCGTTAATCTGGAATATGACCTCATGGACATACTGGAGGCGGCAAGCGTCACCCCGGTAAAGCACTACCGTCTGGATATGGGTCTTCTGCAAAAGGGAGATCCGGCCGACTTCATCGTTGTCCGGGACCTGACCCGGATGCGGGTCCTGGAGACCTGGATTGACGGAAAACGCGTATTCGACGGGGAAAAAGTAAACATCCCGGAAATAACCCTTCCGGCAATAAACAATTTTAACCCGTATACGCTTGGGGCCGAAAATTTTGAACTGCCAGGAAGTAAGAAAAAAATCCCGGTTATTGAGGCTGCTGAAGGCTCTCTTGTAACCCAAAAAACCTTTATTGAGCCAGACATAAGGGATGGCAATATCCAGCCGGATCCCTCCAGGGATATTTTAAAGATCGCGGTTGTAAACAGGTACAAACAGGCCCGCCCGGCGTTGGACCTTGTCCGCGGCTTCGGGCTTAAAAACGGGGCCATCGCCTCCTCTGTGGCCCATGATTCGCACAATATCGTGGCAGTGGGCACCTCGGATCTCTACTTAAGCCGGGCAGTGAACATGATCATGCACTCCCGGGGAGGAATCTCCGCGGCCGGATCCGGGCATGAAGACATACTTCCCCTGCCCGTGGCCGGGATTATAAGCGACAGGCCCGGGGAGGAGACAGCTACCGCCTACAAAAGACTGACCCGCTCCGCCCGGGAAATGGGCAGCAAGCTGAGCGCCCCGTACATGCTGCTCTCCTTCATGGCCCTTGAGGTCATACCCAGTCTGAAAATAACCGACAAGGGACTTTTTGACGTGGACAAATTCGAATTTATAACCTGAAAAAGTTCAACGGATTTTTTGTGTACATTTGCGCCAGGCCGCCCGGTTATCATAAGCACTCCGGAGGGAGCAGGTGTCACCCATCGGTGGGCATTAGAAAAACACAGCTTAAAAAGACGGTGAGCAAAAAATTGGGTGAGCAATGACATTGTATTAAAATTAACGGGATAAATCTGAAGAAATTGTCTTTGGCTAGAAACCTGCTGATTATTCGGCAATAACGCAATCATGTCCATGCATGTTCAGCAGGGCGAAAAAGTAGGGATTAGCTGTTTTCCCGGACAGAATCAAACGTCCATCAGGAGCCGCAGGCAGGGACAAAAACATGGTTATCTTATGCCCCGCATCATCCAGCATTTTCAACTCCATTTTTTTTTCATGCAAATTTTCCCCGGCAAATGACTTCTCCGACTCGGACTGAGCACTCCGGACAATTTTAAAACCTCTGCATTCATCCGGCACGTATATGCTGGAAAGCGCAAGCGCTTCAAAGGTTAAAACAGCCCTGCCCGAATCCGAAATTCGAAATTCAGAATAATCTATCCCGATACTTTGCAAGAGATTCTGAGCAATATCTCCGGTCGCCGGCTCATGATTGGAAATAAAATTGATAACGTGCAACCCCCGCCCGGAAACCTTGGCAATCAGATCAGCCTTGAATTCCAAACTGAAGTCCTGCATGGATACAACAAAAGGACGCTCATGCTCCCAAATAAGAATATCTTTTTCGGAGTGCCGAGCAATCCATTTTAAAACTTTCTTTTCATCCCAGTTAAAAGCCGGACAGACGGTTACCCCGGAATTCGCAAGCTCTTTATTCCATTTTTGCACATATCTTTTTTCCGCCAGTAAAATTTTATTCCCCGCATAACTTTCAAAAACCGGTGTAGCCTGCAAATCTATACGCAGCCAGCTTCCGTCCGCCTTGGGAATAAACATGCTTTCTCCGGGCAACAAATCCAATCCGAGGGAATCCAAAGCGGACATACATTTTTCCTTCAGCGGATTAACGGATTGAACTTTTTTGTCCTGAATTTCTTCGTCACTGTCCGTCTCAGAAAACGTACCAATGTCTTTTTTCGGCTTAGAATCATTCTTTACCGGCGCATCGGAACCTGTTTCCTCTTGCAGCGCATTATTCCCGGCAGCTGTTTTTTCTTTCTTTTCCGCCGGCCCTTTACCTTTTAATCCGGGATTGGATTCGGAATCGGAACCGGTATAAACCGGCAGGGAAACATGCTGGCCGGGTTTCAGCCGATTAATATTATCTATATCCGGGTTTAGATCCCGAAATAAATTTAAATATTCATTGAAAATCAAATAATGTGGAACTTTGCCGATTCTGCGCAACATGGAGACAAGGCTTTCCCCCGCCCTGACCTTGGTGCGAACCTCCTTGGCCTTCCATCTGTCCATCTCCCTGCCGATCGCCTTGTCACTGCTTTTCAGGACCGGCAGGATCAGAGTTTGTCCCGGCCGCAAATCGGACAAATCTTCAATATCCGGATTAAGCTTTTTTATTTCCGGTATGGATTTTGAGATTTGAGTATTAGTCAATCCAAAGCCGCGCATGATTTGATAAAGATGTTCATTTTCGCGCACCTCGTAATGCAGCAAATCCTTTTTGTGCATGGAAATATTCTTTTCGAAAATCAGACGAGGCACCTTGGCAATCCCTGGTGTCGGGCAAAAAACAAATAAAACAAATAAAATAAAAAAAATTCTAAGCATAAAAAAATCGTATTTTAAAGCCGATTGTACCGGCACTGATTGAGTCAAAAGCTTAAGCCGGCAAAAAATTTGCTGAACACTTACTTCTTTTCTGTAAAGACACACTTGTAAAAAGTCGAAGACTGAAGTCAAACGCACAGATTAAATCTTGCAACTATTTGGTTTTACATAAAGTTTACAACGTAAAAATTAACAATGCCTGCAAAAACTTATTTTTTTCCGGCGCATCGGTAAAAAGGCATTTCCGGATTTAGAGATATAAATATCAAATTTCCAACTAAGAAATATTTTTTATATTTAACAATAAAATTAAGAACTTACGGCTTAATGTATCTTTATGCATACTCGAATAATTACGAAGATTGACGCAGTTAAACTGGAAAAAGGCCATTTCCGAATCAGAACCAGATAACATTGACAAGCATTACAAGGGTCCTTATTACATTTTTCCAGAACAAACAAGGAGGGATGATACTATGTTTAATTTAAGTGACACTGCTCAAAAACAACTTGAGCAGCATTTTGCCCAACAGGAAAAATCGCCGATCCGGGTCTACATGGCTGCCGGCTGAGGCGGGCCAAGACTGGCACTTGCTCTGGATGAGCAAAAAGAAAGCGACAGCGTTCATGAGACCGGAGGCTTCCAATTTCTGGTGGACAAGGCGCTCATGGAAACTGCGGCCCCGATAACAGTTGACATGGACCACACCGGATTTGTCGTCCACTCCAGCCTTAAGCTGGACACGAGCGGCGGATGCTCCTCATGCTCCTCATGCGGTTAACATAATTAGTTAAAATTTCTGTTGACCAATTCGCGTCCGAAAATGAAAAATCATCTTCGGATTAAAAATGACTAAAAAGCCCCGTAACTACGGGGCTTTTTTCGTTAAAACGCGATTAGCGCTCTTCGTAAGCAAACTACAGTTCAACAGATCCTGGGCAATTGTTCCCCTTCCAGCATATCCAGAAGACGATCTCCGCCCAACGGGGTGCGCATAACCACCCGTCCCTTGTCCATGCCCCGGGTAATCTCTCCCACCATGCACGCATCTTTTCCAAGCGGATCTTCATGCATGATGGACAAAACCTGATCGGCATACGCCCTGGGGACCATGCATATAAATTTTCCTTCATTTGCCAGATACAGTGGATCAAGACCCAGAAAAGAACATCCGCCACGTACTTCCTCGCGTACCGGAATCCTGTCTTCATAAACAAGACATTCCACACCGGACTGAATTGCGATTTCATTCAGAGTCGTAGCCAGCCCCCCGCGGGTGGGATCGCGAAGCACATGTACCTCGGGGACCTCTTTTAAAATACGGACTATCAGATGATTAAGCGCGGCTGAATCACTGCATATATTTGCGTCAAATTCAAGGCCTTCTCTTTTGGAAAGAATAGTCAGGCCATGATCACCCATGGTCCCGCTCAAAATAACGACATCGCCTTCCCCGGCTCTGGAGCCGGAAGGGCCGGGGGTCAAAAACACCTCGCCTATTCCCGTGGTGTTGACAAAAATTTTATCCACGGTTCCACGCGGAACAACCTTGGTATCTCCGGTTACTATTTCCACACCCGCTTTTCTAGTGGCATCACCCATGGACTGGACAATTTTTTCCAGGTCAGCCATGGGCAGGCCTTCTTCCATTATAAACCCGCAGCTCAAATACCGGGGAACCGCGCCAAGCATGGCGACATCATTCACCGTACCGTGCACCGCCAGAGAACCAATATCTCCTCCCGGAAAAAAAAGCGGATCAACAGTAAAGCTGTCCGTACTCATTGACAAGGGTGCTTTTACATCCTCGAGCAGAGCCGCGTCATCCAGACGATCCAGACGTTCGTTGCCGAAATAGCGCAGGAAAAGTTCGCCCACCAATCTCTGGGATGCTTTCCCCCCGCTGCCGTAGTCCAAGAGAACTTTTTTATCTTCAGCCATGTTATTTCCAAATTCTAAATTGAATATTTATAGTATGCGGCGCACGAACCTTCAGTAGACACCATGCACGGGCCAACCGGATTCGCCGGAGTACAGGCCTTGGCGAAAAGCGGACATTCATCCGGATTAAGCTTGCCTTTAAGCACATCTCCACACCTGCACCCCGGAATCGGGCTGACATCGGGCAACTCCAGATCAAATTCTCTGCGGGCGTCAAATTGTGCAAAATTTTCAGCTATGCCCAGACCGCTTTTGGGGATGGCCCCCAAACCCCGCCATAAAGCATCTTTTACAACAAAGACTTCATCCATCATCCGTCTGGCATTTGGATTACCATCGTCTCCCACAGCCCGTTTGTAGCAATTGACCACTTTAGCCTCTCCCCTGTTTTGCTGCCTGATCATTTCCAAAAGGGCACGCAGAATATCCAGAGGATCAAAACCGCCAATAACCGAAGGGATCGCATAGTCCCGGGCCAAAAATTCATATGGAGCCTTTCCGATAATTGTGGAAACGTGGCCGGGCAGCAAAAAAGCGTCCAGATCTATTCCTCCGTCCTGAACCAGAACTTCCAGGGCCGGAGGGACCAGCTTATGAAAAGAAAGGACGAACAAATTGTTCACGTCCATTTCCCGGGCCAGATTTATAGTGGCTGCAACCGTGGGCGCCGTGGTCTCAAAACCGATTCCCAAAAATATTACTTTTTCATCGGGATGTTCTTTGGCAAAATTCAGGGCGTCAAAAGGCGAATAAACAACTTTTATCCTCGCCCCTTCCGCCTGTGCCTTCTTAAGATTCATTCCTTTCGGGCCGGGGACCCGCATCAGATCGCCAAAGGTAGCTATTGTAACGTTTTTGGCGGCCAATTCCAGAAAAGCGGCGACTTCTCTTTCGTGGGTAACGCACACCGGACAGCCGGGGCCGGAAAGATGAATAACCTTTTCCGGAAGAATATCGCGAATTCCGCTCTGAAAAATGGACACGGTATGCGTTCCGCATACCTCCATGAACTTCATCCTTTCGCCGACTTCGCCTCGAATCTTGTCCAGCACCCCTCTGCAGATCTCCGGGTCGCTGAGTTTGTCAAACAAGTTCAAGGTTAAGCCCCTCCTCGAACAACTTTATCGTTTCCAGACCTTCTTCCCTATCCAGCCTTCGAATAGCAAAACCGGCATGAACGATAACAAAATCACCTACTTGCGGCTGTTCGTCTATAATGTCCAAGCGGACTTCGTTCTTGACTCCCCCAACTTCTATCCGGGCCACATTGTCTTCAATGGACGTGACTTCCATGGGAACGGCTAAGCACATTTCCGACTCCTGCTTACGTGTTGATAATAACGGTTGATAAAAATTGCCCCTTGCTTCCGAACAAACATAATTATATATACTTTGAGCGACAATCATCAAATTCATACATGCCGCGCATAAATTTACAAATAAAGTTCGTACCGAAAAGTGTCAATGCGCGGCGGAATTTTGTTTTAAGCCGATTTCCGTTCTTCAGACAAGATCACTCGATAAAAACTGGGATTAAAACATTCGGGACAAAACATGTCTTTGCCTCATATACCGACTATAAGCTATGACTCCTGGCCGATCCCCGACAGGAAGGAATGTCAAGCTTTGTGGGAAGAATACCGAATGCCGGAACACATCAGAAAGCACAGCCGGGCGGTGAGCAAAATAGCCGTCTTTATCGGGCGCAAATTAAGGGACAAAGGCATCGACATAAACCTGACGATTCTCGAGGCTTCAGCACTTTTACATGATATCGGCAAAGCGTACTGCATAAAACATGGCGGCGCACACAGCCAGGTAGGGGCCAGCATTGTCATCCAGCATACATCTAACCCGCTGATTGCCATGGCCGTGATGCACCACGTCTTCTGGCCGGATCAGATAGACATCCAAAAATATTTTCTGCCGCTGACGATTATTTACAGCGACAAACGGGTCAAGCATGATCAGGTGGTGGACATTGACAAACGCTTCGTTGATCTTTTTAACCGCTACGGACTGAATGACAAACGGATAAAAATGATCCAGAATTCAAAAAATCAGGTCAAAAAAATTGAAACAGAATTGAGCAAAACCATTGGAGTCAATCTTAATGCATGTTCTTTTGATAGCCGGAGGCTGGTCCAATGAACGGGCAATATCCCTAAAAGGCGCAAGTCAAATCCATCATGCGCTGGAAGACCTGGGACACGAGGTCACTTTTTTTGACCTGAACCTCGGTTTTCAGGCTTTGGCCGATATCGCTCCAAAGATCGACTTCGCGTTCATAAATCTACACGGACTGCCCGGAGAAGACGGCAGCGTTCAGGCCCTTCTTCAACAGCTCAATATCCCGTTCCAGGGAGCAGGACCGCGAGGTTCACTTCTGGCCCTGAACAAAGCGCTGGCTAAACTGATATTCGTCCAAAACAACCTGCCCACGCCGGTCTGGCGCTTAATTCCCCCTGAATTGACCTCCACTTTGCGGGTCGATAATTTCCCGGCGATCTTCAAACCCAATACCGGTGGTTCAAGTTTGGGGCTGGAAATCATTAAAAACGAGTTTGATCTGAAAAGAATCACAAACGGACCTCCTCCAAAATCGGAAATGCTTTTGGAGGAACATATAGCAGGACGGGAAATGACCTGTGCGGTCCTCGGAAGTGAAGCCCTTCCCCCGATACTGATTCAGCCGAAGATGAACGCCTATTTTGACTATAAAAGCAAATATGAGCAAAATGGCGCCGAGGAATTGTGTCCGGCGCCGGTCTCCCCGCAACTGACAGAATGCTTGCGGAAAACAGCCCTTCGCGCACACAATCTCCTTGGGCTTAAAGACTACAGTCGTACGGACTTTATAGTGGACGAAAAGGAAAAATGTTATATACTGGAAACCAACACTTTGCCCGGAATGACCGAAACCAGTCTGGTACCCAGAGCCGCAGCTGCTGCCGGCTACGACTTCAAGGCATTGATCGGGAAACTTATTCGACTGGGTCTGAACTCAAAAAAGGAGACCTGATATGCTGAAAAAAACTTGCCTCTTTTTTTCAATTATCTATTCCCTGATCTGGATTATGGCGACTCCTTTCATTTTCTTTTCCCGACGTCTCAAACCAGGATTCAAGCAGAGATTGGGTCGGAATCTGCCTTCGGGTCCATTTGACATCTGGATTCAGGCGGCCTCGGTGGGCGAATGCAAGCTGGCGGTGATGCTCGCGGAATCCATTCTGTCCGAAAAAAAATCAAACATGATTATAAGCACATGCACCAAACAGGGTTTTGACATGCTGCAAAAAGAAATCGGGAACGAAAATATAAAAACCATATATTTCCCTTTTGACGCTCCATGCATAATTCAAAGGGCCGCAAACAAAATAAACCCCAAAAAAATGGTTTTATTGGAAACAGAAATATGGCCCGGATTAATGGCGGCGTGTCAAAAGAAAAATATACCGGTTATAATCGCCAACGCTCGAATGTCGACCAAAAGCTATTCCCGTTACCTCCCGTTAAGATCCCTGCTGCAAAAATTTTCCCCGCAAACCATTGTCTGCGTCTCCGAACAGGATGCACGGCGTTATCGGGATATTTTTCCTTCAGCCCTGATCATTGAGTCCTCAAACATGAAATTTGACGCCCTGGACGCCCAGGAATCCATTCCCTTCATACACAATCCCCTGGCCGAAATATTCGGACCCGGCCCATACCTTTTCACTCTGGCTTCAGTTCGTGAGCAGGAAGAAAAACACATCCAGAAAATCATCCAAAAACTTTTAGAACGCCACCCAAAAGCCATAATCGCGCTTTTCCCCAGGCACATGCACCGAATCAACGCCTGGGAGGATTTTTTAAGCAAAAATAATATCCCCTACTCCTTGCGTTCCACGCTTGAAGGAAAGGCAAGCGCCGGTACCGTAATACTATGGGACTGCTTCGGCGAGCTGCAATATGCTTACGCCCTGGCCCGTTCCGCTTATGTAGGCGGAAGCCTTGTTCCCTGTGGCGGGCAAAATTTTCTGGAAGCCGTGCAACAGGGCCTTGTCCCCTGCATCGGTCCGCATTGGTCCAATTTTGCCTGGGCCGGTCGGGAAATCCTGGACAAAGGCCTGGTAAGAGAAGTACATGATCCGGCGCTTATTCCCGAATGCCTCGATTCCAATCCGCCGAGCAACCGAGAAACAGTCCGTAAAAAATTTAAGGACTACATTGAAGCGCATAAGGGAGCAACGCGGACAAATCAGGATGCCATTACGAATAATAAGTATATGCCGCCAGCGTAGAAGCGGCAAACAAGGACCTCTGATGCGCCCCAGCCACCTGCAGACAACCAGAAAATATTTTGCCATCATTCCGGCCAGGTATCGATCAAAAAGATTCCCGGGCAAACCTCTTGCGCTGATAAACGGCAAACCCATGTTCTGGCATGTATATTCCAGGGCCAGGCAATGCCCGTTAATAGAAAAAATATGGCTGGCAACCGATGATCAGCGCATATATAACCAGGCAAACGAACTTGGTATACCCGCGGTTATGACCTCGGAAGAACACGCAAGCGGCACGGACCGTATATTGGAGGCAGCCGGAATGCTTGACCTGCCGCCTGAATGTGTCATAGCCAACGTCCAGGGGGATGAACCGGCCCTGCATCCGGATATGCTGACCCAACTGCTTAATCCCTTTGCAACCGATCCGGAACTGAAAATAAGCACTCTGGCCCGGCATATATCCAGGAAAGAGGCCGAAAATCCGAATACAGTCAAAGTAGTCCGGTCGGACTCGGGACGGGCGCTTTATTTTTCCAGATCTCCAATCCCGTATATTGCGGGTGAAATGCACACTTTTTTAGGACACATTGGAATTTACGCCTATACTTATAACGGATTGGAGAAATTTTCCTCACTGGGTCCGAGCTCCCTGGAACTGGCCGAAAAACTTGAACAATTACGCCTGTTGCAGGCCGGAATAGATATACAGGTAGTTCTGACCGAGCATACCTCTTTTGGAGTTGATTGCCCTGAAGACATCCGCAAAATAGAAAAAATTTTACAGGAGAACCAATGAAAGCCCTTCTAGCCCTGGAAGACGGCACCTGTTTTGAAGGCCGCTCGTTTACCGGTCCCGGAGAAACCGGAGGAGAAGTAATTTTCAACACCGGGATGACCGGCTATCAGGAAGTTTTAACCGACCCTTCCTATTCAGGACAGATGGTATGCATGACCTACCCGCTGATCGGCAACTACGGGGTCAACCTTGAAGACGTGGAATCCGATCGGGTGCAGGTCGCGGCTTTTATAGTCAAGGAATGCTGCCACAAGCCTTCCAACTGGAGATCCAGAGAATCCCTGCCCGAATACTTGAAAAGGCATGGCGTCCTGGGTCTGGAAGGAATCGACACCCGCGCTTTGACCAGACATACAAGGCTGAAAGGGGCCATGCGCGGAATTATATCCACACAGGAATTAGATCCGGACAGGCTGATAAAAAAGGCCGGGGAAGTCCCTTCCATGCAGGGAGCCAATCTGGTTAAGCAAACAACCTGTTTTGCTCCGTACACATGGACTGACAGCGGACCACAAAAAATTGCCGCGGGCATCGAAGACTTTTCCTGGAACGGTGGCCTGCCTAAAATCGTTGTTTATGATTTTGGCGTAAAGTGGAATATCCTGCGTCTGCTGCACGCCCAGGACATGGAAATCCTGGCCGTTCCGGCTGACTTTTCATTTGACCAAATCAAAAAGCTCGCTCCGGATGCCGTTTTTCTTTCCAATGGCCCCGGAGATCCGGCTCCACTGCAGGATATAATTCACAATATTTCCTTAATATGTGAACATTTTCCGGTTGCCGGCATCTGCCTTGGACATCAGCTGCTCGGTCTGGCGCTGGGAGGACACAGCTACAAATTGAAATTCGGGCATCACGGACTTAATCATCCCGTGAAATTTCTTGCCGAAGACAAAATAGAAATATCTTCCCAAAATCACGGATTCTGTGTTGACATAGATAAAGTCGATTTCCTGGAACAAACCCATATAAACCTGAATGATGACACATTGGAGGGCTTCAGACATAAGGACAAGCCCATTTTCGCGGTGCAATATCATCCGGAGGCTGCCCCCGGTCCGCACGACAGCAGGGATTTCTTTACGCGCTTCAAAAAAATGGCTAGGATGGGTTATCAATCTTAAACCTTGCGGGACAAATTCATGTCTGATCTAAGAAAGGCGCGCAGCCAGATAAACAGCTTAAATTCGCTACTTAAACAGGGCAAACCCCTGGCCGGAGTCATGGCCGTGAACGAGGCCATTCAAAGCTATTTGCGCAGCTCACTTATGCAAAGTGAAAAAAAAGAATTTCAAGAGATGGTGGAAAACGCTGTGTACAAGCTCAATTCCAACGCCCAATTGCGGGAACTTTATCCCGTCCTTCTGGAATACGAGCCAGGCAAGGAAAAGGAGCTTCTGGAATATCTGCGAGAACTGATTGAGACATTGCAGGAAAACGTTACCGCCCAGGCCAAAGAAAGCTTTTCGGATATTGAAAAAAGAAAAAAAGAAGCCTTGCAGGAAGCATCCAACTTGATTCAAGCAGGCAATTTTGAAAAGGCGGATGCCGTATTCCGCAAACTGGAAAGAGAATTCGAAGGAGACTTCGAACTCAAAATCAAAATAGCCGACATACTGCTGGATGCCGAACAATACCAAAAAGCCATTGTCCATCTGAAAAACGCATACAAGGATAATTCATCCTCAGTGCATGTATTCAACAGATTGGGCATGGCCCTGCGCAAACTCGGGAGGCTCGACGACGCGGAAAAGGCCTACCGGCAGGCTCTCAAATTATGCCCCAAGGATGAATACCTGCACTTCAACCTTGGCCGGGTTTATTTGGAAAACAAATCCTGGGAAAAAGCCATGCACAGCGCAGAACGGGCGGTATCCCTTAATCCGGATTTTAAAGAGGCGGAAAAATTGCGTCATTTCGCCCAGAAAAAAACTGAAAATAAATCGTAATAAATTTGTTCTATACTAACTTCCACGCCTGCGAAGCAGCAGATAAACCGAGGTACGAAAAAAATAAAAAACGGTAAAATATTTTTACCGCAAAACAAGAGTCCAAAAGGGGCAAGCATCACCCTTTGGCGATATTCAGAAAACACCGAACCGAAAGTTTAGCAACAAAAGGATTAGGAGAATAAAGCTCAAAAATCCATTCCTCCTCGTTGAAAAGCCGGAATTCTGGCATCAGCGCAGCACCCATCAATCTCAGGTTGTCGCAGGATATTTTCTTATTGTCCATCTGGCATAAAAAGATTAACGCATCGTTAGCACTGCAAAAATTTTTGCGGACATCCATTAAAAATCAAAAGTCGTAAATTCCATGCAGCAACCATTCAAAAAATTACAAAATTTAAAGATTGACAAGTCAAATAAGAATAAAAACACGGGCAAAAAGCATGTAAATGACCGAAAGGAACCAGAACAGGACACACATTCTGAAGAAGAAACAATTGAAGAACACGACGACCGCGCGATTTTTCTTTCCGCAATGTCCGGTGTTAAGCCTATACAAAAAAAGAAACGCCAAGTCTCTCCGCCGAATCCAAAAAACAAGCAATCGTTTGAAACCAATCAGGATGAAATGGAAACCCTGCAAAAACTTGTTGACGGCCGCATAGATTTCGATCTGTCAATGAGTGACGAGCATATTGAAGGCTACGTGCACGGTATTGACTCCAAAATTTTCAACAAACTGAAAAACGGGCAGTTCAGCATTGAAGGCAATCTCGACCTGCACGGCATGAACTCTGACCAGGCCAGGGTAGCACTCATTACCTTTATCCGCGATCATTATCTGGCTGGGAGCCGTTGTGTCCTGGTAATTCCCGGGCGAGGAAAAAGATCGCCCCTAAAAATGGGGATTCTGAAAAAAGAATTGCAGACCTGGCTGACCCAGGAACCCCTGAAAAGGACGGTCCTGGCCTTTTGCACCTCGTTGCCCAGGCACGGTGGAACCGGCGCGGTATATATACTTCTGCGCAGATACAGAAAAAACAAGGGGCGGATTATATGGGACAAGTACCTGCTTGACCTGGAATCATATTAAAACGGCAATAATAAAAAAATAAATATACACATTCATAAAAAACAGGAGTCTGCATGGGCTTTTTCAGCAAAATAAAAAAATTATGGGGGGGCGAAGAAAAATCTCCAGAAACTGAAATAAAAGAAGAACTTCAGCCTCAAGATCAGGCTGGCGAACCTTCTCCGGATCATACACAGGCCAAACCAGGCGAATCCAGGCAGGCGGACACGCCGGAAGAAACCTGGCAGGCGGAGTTACGGGCCGCATTGCAGGAAAGTGAACCGCAATTAAGTTCCTGGCTGGAGCTTATCCTGCAAGACGTGCAAGAAAAAGGAAATCTCTTATGGTCCAGGCTGTCTTTTCTGTTCGAAGTTCTGGAAGCCCCGAAAGACGAGGCCGACGAATTCATAGCCAAATTTTCCGAGTGGCTGGACAAAATGGACTACGAACATATCAGCGAGTTCCGTTCCGAACTGCAGTACCGCCTGGCCCTGGCTCTGGATCTCGAGGATGAGGAAGATGAACAGAGCAGGCTGTTTTTAAAGCTTTCCGATGGCCTGAACAAAACAAAACAGCAACTTTCCAGACGCATAGATGACCTGCTCCAATCCAGCGGGAAATTTGACGAAGACTTTTGGGAAAACCTGGAAGAAATCCTGATAATGGCCGACGTCGGGCATGAAGCCACACAAGAACTGATTGACCGTCTGCGTCCCAAGGTCCGCAAAGAGGATATTCAAGACAGCGAACAATTCAAATCCCTTTTGCGTCAGGAACTGGCGGATATATTTCCCAAACCGCCCCGAAAGCCTGTCCCAGCTCCTCCTGAAGTAATCCTGACTATCGGTGTAAACGGAGTGGGCAAGACCACGTCCATAGCCAAACTTGCTCACCGGGCTCAAATGCAGGGCAAAAAGGTTCTTCTGGTTGCCGGGGATACGTTTAGGGCCGCCGCTGTTGAACAGCTGCAGATTTGGTCGGAACGGGTAGGAGCCGGATTTTATTCCCGGGAACACGGCGCGGATCCGGCTTCGGTTGCTTATGAGGCCATGGATATCGCGGTGCGCGATAAATATGATACGGTTTTCGTGGACACGGCCGGCCGTCTGCACACCAAAGTCGATTTAATGGAAGAACTGAAAAAGGTAAGGCGGGTGGTTAACAAAAAGATAACCGGAGCCCCGCACCGCACGATTCTGGTCCTGGACGCCACCACCGGACAGAATGCCCTGTCCCAGGCCGATCTGTTTGCCCAGGCCGTGCCCACGGACGAAATTGTCCTCACCAAACTGGATGGCACGGCCAAGGGCGGAGTGATTGTCGCCATTGCGCTGCAAAAAACCTTGCCCATCACCTATATCGGCCTGGGAGAGAAGATGGAGGATTTGCGCCCGTTCAGCGGAGAGGATTTCGCTGCCGCCCTGCTGGACTAATAAACATCAGGACACAAAATGGCCGGGAACAAAAAACAGGACATAATCTCTACCGCTGCCAGGCTCTTTGCCCAGCAAGGCTTTGAGGACACGACTACCCAGGGGATCGCCAGGGAAGCCGGAGTAACGGAGCCCCTTCTCTATTACCACTTCCGGGGCAAGGACGAAATATTCTCCATTGTCATCCGGGAATTCTTTACCCAATACCGGGAAATGGTCCGCAAACTCCCAACCAATACACCAACAAGTTTTGAAAAAATAGCCAACCTGATCCGGATGCACATGGAAATATCCGCCACTCATCCGCACCAGGCCAAACTGATCCTCTCTGCCTGCCCGGCCATGCTCATCCGGGGGTGCAGCGTCTGCTGGGAGGTTCTGGAAAATCAGAAAAAACTTCTGGATGCCTATCTTAAGGATACGCTTCGGGAAGGAATTCAGTCCGGGGAATTCAAAAACTATCCTGTCCCGGAGACCATATCCGTTCTGCGCTGCTTCATAAACGGCCTCTTCCGAAACAAACTTATGCACAGAAAAGAAGAAACGGAGTACGAGGAAATGGCCGTGGAATTCTGCCGCAGCAGCCTGCTCCGGTAACAGTCTGATTACCGGGGCACCAAGGGTGCTGTAAAAGTGTACTCGGTTTTGCAGTGGCTGTTAAGAAATCGCACACCGTACGTCGGAGAGCCAAAAATTGTTAACTGGACCACCGGCACTCAAATCATTGATTAAAGAGCCGGACCAAGGAAGGCAGGAAGTTCGCGTCTTAAACTTCGCGTCCCTGGCGTCTTGGCGGTTCAAATTTTCTTGTTTTTTATGACGGGGTTTCATGAGTAAGTCCCTACCGATATCTTCTGAGCCGCAAAGCGTTCAGGACAACGGACACCGAACTCATGGCCATGGCCGCCCCGGCGATCATCGGATTCAGGGTGGGCCCGCCGAACAGCTTGAGCACTCCGGCGGCCACCGGAATACCCAGAGTATTATAGACAAAGGCCCAGAACAGATTCTGCTTAATGTTGCGCACCGTGGCCCGGCTCAGATCCAGGGCGGTAAGGACTCCGCGCAGATTGCCGTGCATAAGGACAATGTCCCCGGCTTCTATGGCCACGTCTATCCCGGTGCCCATGGCGATTCCGATATCAGCCGTGGCCAGTGCGGGCGCGTCGTTTATCCCGTCCCCGACCATGGCCACTCTGTGTCCCTCTTTTTGCAATTCAACCACTGCATCCGCCTTGTGCTCGGGAAGGACACCGGACTGCACAAAATCGATTCCGGCCCGGGAAGCGACCGCCTCCGCCGTAGTCCGGTTGTCCCCGGTGATCATGCCCACTTTTATCCCCCGGCTCCTGAGTTCCCGGACCACTTCCGGGGCATCATCTTTCAGGGGGTCGGCCACACTGAAAATACAGGCCAACTTCCCGGCCACAGCCATGAACATGACCGTGCGTCCCTTTTTCTGCCACTCCAGGGCAAGGTCTTTTTGCCCCTCCGGGATCTCAATTTTATTTTCCTGCATGAGTTCCGGATTTCCGGCGAGTATCTCCCCCTCCTCGGCCCGGCCCTGCAGCCCTTTTCCGGGCAGAGCGCGGAAATCCTCCACCGGGATATAGTCCGCACCGCGCTCCCTTAAGCCCCGGACCACGGCCTCGGCCAGGGGATGCTCGGACATGCCCTCAATGCCCCACAGAAAGGAAAACACCCGGTCCCGGTCCTGGCCGGGCGCGGTCTCAATATCCACCAGCTCCGGCTTTCCCCGGGTCAGGGTACCGGTTTTGTCAAAAATCACGGTCTTTACTTCCCTGGCCTTTTCCAGAATCTCCCCGCCCTTGACCAATATTCCCAGCTGCGCCCCCCGGCCGGTGGCGACCATGATGGCTATGGGCGTGGCCAGACCGAGCGCGCAGGGACAGGCGATGACCATCACGGCCACGAATATGCGCAGGGAAAAGGACATGCCCGCCCCGCCCAGAAACCAGGCCATGCCGGAGACAACCGCCACTCCCATGACAACGGGGACAAAATACAGGCTGACCCGGTCCGCCAGATTGGCAATGGGCGCCTTGGATCCCTGGGCCTGCTCAATGAGCCGGACTATACGGGCCAGGGCGGTCTTGCCCCCCACCTTTTCCGCTTCTATCTTAAGCGTGCCGTTGGTGTTCAGAGTGCCGCCGAAGACTTTGTCTCCGGCCCGCCTGTTTTTGGGAAGGCTCTCCCCGGTAAGCATGGATTCATCCACTGCGGAAACGCCATCTATAACCACGCCGTCCACAGGAATGCGCCCCCCGGGACGGACCATAAGCAGATCCCCCTCCAGCACTGCGTCCAGACGGACCTCGACTTCCCGGCTCTCCTCAATCTTGACCGCGGTATCCGGCCGAAGCTGCATAAGATCCCGTATTGCCTGCGAGGATCTTTCCCCGGCCCGCTTCTCCAAAAACTTGCCCAGTGAGACCAGGGCAATGATTACCGCGGCGGATTCATAATACAGGTCAGCCGCTTTCTGCACCGGGGAAATGCCCAGGGCGATCTCCCCGGTGTTCCACAGGCTGTAGACAAGGGCCGCCCCGGTGCCCACCGCGATAAGCGAGTCCATGTTCGGGGCCAGGCGGAAAAGATTGGGAACCCCCCGCAGATAGAAACCGCGGCCGGAATATACCACCGGCAGGGTCAAAATAAGCTGAAGCAGGGCGAAATTCAGGGGATTGGCCTCGGGCCGGATTATT
>JBNJHA010000030.1:0-24898 GCA_051748085.1 Thermodesulfobacteriota bacterium | reverse complement strand
TTCAAGTTGCAAGCAGGAATTGAATGATGTAGTCCGATTTTGGCTGATCAATAAAGGATTTTTAAATGCCGGAGAATAAAAAATGAGCACGATAATGCCTGAATCAAGAAAGGTCAGGGATGCGATTAAATGGGTGGATGCTGAAATCCAGGATGGACGCGCGGTTAATGAGGCCCTGCAGGAAGTCGGCATGCGTTTTAATCTGGGACCCAAGGATGAGCGTTTTATTCATGATTTTTTTACTGATAAGCTGGACGGAAAAGCAAGTAAGTCATGAATATTTTGCACCGGGGCATGCTCAGGGAGATCGGGGTCATATTCTTTTTATGTCTGGTTTCCACTCTGACCCTGCTCATAATCGGAAAGTTTTTGCAGCTTAAAGATTTGTTTATGGGCCAGAGTATTTCCGTCTTTGATATCCTGAAAATATTTATTTATTTGAGCCCCAGTTTCTTGATCCTGATTATTCCCATTGGATGCCTGCTGAGCATTTTTCTTTGTTTTTTGCGCATGGCCACGGACAGGGAACTGACTGCCCTGCAGAGCGCCGGGTTGAAGATCAGAAATTTTATATTTTCCCCCTTTGTCTTTTCCTGTCTGTGCATGGCCGCAGCCTTTTGGATCAGCTTTCAGGGCATTCCCCGAGGGATGGATAATTTTCGAAGCACGACCATGGACATCCTGGAAAAAAAGGCAAGGCTCGTTCTGCAGCCCGGGGTGTTCAATACCCAATTTCCCGGATTGACTGTTTTTTCGCGGCATGTGGATCCCGCCACTCAGAATCTGGAAGGGATTTTTGTCCGGGACAGAAAACAAACCGGAGAGGATACGGTCATTGTCGCTCCCCAAGGAAAACTGGATACGGACATCCGGGGTGGAAACCTGTATTTTATCCTCAAAAACGGGGAAATTTACAGAGTGGGCGACAAAGAATCCGCAGTGATAAATTTTGCCACCTACCGTCTTCGTCTGGATCCGTCCAACCTGGTCCAGGATATGGAAATTACGGAGAAAAGACCCAAACACATGTACTGGCAGGAATTGAAATCAGCATTGGGCAAAGATTCCGTGCGGGGAGAAAAGCGGCGGAAAATAATAATGGAGATGCACCGGAAGGTTGTCCTGCCCATGGCCTGTCTGATTCTGGGCATGTTTGCCGTGCCTCTGGCCATGTCTCTGGAAGGGTTGGGAAGACAATATGGATCCTTACTGGCTTTAAGCGCATTTCTGGTCTACTATACATTTTTTTCCATATCTTACAGTCTTGGTGAGACAGGCACTATTGATCCGCGCTATTGTCTGTGGCTGCCCAATTTCTTTTTTGTCCTGCTTACCGGCGCGGCCTTTTATCTTACGGCCCGGGGCCGGGAAATCAATTTGCCGGCTGCAATGTCGACCATCGCCATATCCCTGGGGCTGAAAAAAAACGGGACACAAAGCGCAAACAGCGAAAACGGCTGCGGTTTCTGAAATGCACAAAATACTCCATCGCTATCTGTTCAGGCAAAATATTTATTACCTGGGGCTTATCCTGGTTTCGGGGATTTCCATATATCTGCTCATTGATTTCCTGGATCTCGCGGATAAATTTATTTCCGCAGACGCCAGTCTCGGTGTAATCCTGAAATTTTATCTATATAAGACTCCGCTTATCATCTCGCAGATATTGCCTGCGGTTTTTCTGCTTTCTATAGTTCTTCAGCTCGGAATGATGAGCCGCAACCGGGAACTCCTTTCCCTTAAATCCAACAGCATCACCTTGAGAACCCTGACTGTTTTCTTTGTCTGCTACTCCTTTTTCTGGGGCTGTGGGCAGTTTGTTTTCTCCCAGTATTTAGGAGCGACCGGAAAGGAAAAGTCGGAAATCTTATGGAAGGAAGAAGTGCGCGACAAGGACCTTTCTAAGCGGGCCCTGCATGATTTGTGGTTTCGTGAAGGTCACAGGTTTGTGCGTCTGGACCGGGTTGTTCCGGAAAAGGGAACGGGACGGGGGATAGATATATACGAGGTTGAAAACGACAGCAGTCTGTCCCGGGTGATTCGGGCCGAGAGTTTTTCCGTGACCGAATCCGGTTGGAGGTTGGAAAACGTGCAGATAGCAAGTCCGCAGGAATTTTCAAGCCGGCAGGAAAAAACAGAAACGATTGCATTTGAAACCGATATCCGGGATTTTCTCCAAATCAATTCGGATGTCTCTCCGCAATCTCTGTCTCTTTTTCGGCTGGGAGATCTTATCGACAAGCTGAGTAACACCGGTTCCAACGTGGAGCGTTTGCGTACCCTGTGGCACAGCAAATTATCTTACGCGGCCTCGTTGATAGTCATGGCCCTTATCGGGATGGCCTTGATAACTCTGACCGGCAACATATATGTATTGGTGCTTTTAAGTCTGGCCCTGGTCTTTATTTATTATGCCGGATTCGTTCTAGGTACCGGATTCGGGGAAAGCGGGCTGCTGCCGCCCATGGCCGCGGCCTGGGCTTCAAATATTTTTCTGGCAATTGCCGCAGCCACGGTGATAATATTCAAGACCGAATAGCTGCGTGTTTCTTGGTGTTGGTTGGACCAATTATTTTTGGGCGCGGGGCATGACAAGAAGGGGTGAACATATCTGTTCAGCAAATTTTTGTTCCGGTAATGTATATTTATTTGGGAATTGGTATTTTTAAAGGTCCGTCAAATTCAAAATTTCCTGCCACAATTTGTCTTTTCCCAGGCCGGATTGGGCGGAAAAAAGTATTGGAGGGCAAGCTTCGGGTAGCAGCCTGGTCCAGCTGTTTTGAGCTTTGGCCCGCTGTTTCTGGTTGCATTTGTCGGCCTTGGTCAGGACCGGAAGCAGTTCAATATCTATGCTTTGAGCGTACCCGGCCAGTTCAATGTCCAGGGTCTGAGGCGGAATCCGGGAGTCGATAATCAGGACAAGGCCGTGGATATTTTTCCCGCGGGCAAGATAATCGTTGATCAACTCCGACCATTTGTTGCGTTCTTTTTTTGAGCATTTGGCATAACCGTAGCCCGGCAGATCGACCAGAAAAAAATCCTCCGGCTGGACGTGAAAAAAGTTGATGCTTCTGGTTTTGCCCGGCGAGGAGCTGGTTCGGGCCAGATTTTTCCGGTTGGCCAGGGCGTTTATCAGCGATGACTTGCCGGCATTGGATCTTCCGGCCATTAGGATTTGCGGACGGTTGATTTCCGGGATCTGATTTTTTAGGTATGCGGTGTGATTCAGAATAAATCTGCTGTTCATAAGAAAAATATGGATAAATTCTGTTTTTTAGTTTAGAAATTTTGTATCTGTTGATCAAGTTTTCTGCGAGTTTGTATCCGTTCAGCAAATTTTTGAATTTCCGGATGGAAACCAGTCAGAGAGTTGTTTCAAAAAAATGTTATAAAAGAAGTATGTTGAACCGCAAAGACGTAAAGTACGCTTCAGCCGGATGAGCCAAAAAAGCTGCGGCGGGGCCGATAATCCAAAGACGGAGTAAGTCATGATCAAGAAATTGTCTATTATTTTGTGTGCGTGTTTTTGTCTGTGTGCGTGTATTGAGGATAAACCTGTTCCGGATTATTTCGGAGGTCAGGGCCCAGCCCGGGAGTTTTTAAACAAGCAGGAATTTACCGTTGTTGTCAGCCCGGACGATTTTAAAGGCATGGACCGGTCTGAGGAGGAAGTTAAAAAATTATTATGGGAAAAGGCCGTGGAAGAAGGCTTTGAACTTGTCGGCCGGGAGTTCGTAAAAAAAGGCTTTATGCTGGAAGGCGGCAATGATCATTCCCTGGTGTCCGGTGATGTGAATTTCCTGCGCAAGCAGGGGCGTATCGATCCTAGAGAAGCTCCGGTCACCGGTGATTACACGCATGAATTCCGGATGACGGCCAAGCTGCAGCCGGACTGGAAGATGATCGGCAAAATTGTGCAGCTGGAAGAAGAACGGTATGTGATCAGCCGGGAGGATAGATGCATAGCGGTTACAATCGATTTTTGCCCGCAAGAACCTCCGGCTTATTTTCTGGTCGCCCAGCCGACAAGAGAGATGGGCAAGAATCTGCTGCAGGTCATAGGTTGCGGCAAACTGATTCATTCCCTGGAGGACAGTTCCCCGGTTATGGTCGACAGTACTTACCAAGGCAAGCTGGTTCAGCTAGAGCTGCTTGAAACCAGCGAAGAAGTCATGAAGGGAGATGTCATTATCTGGCTGCAGGTTGAAATAACCGCTTTGCCCCAGGCAACGGAAAAGCAGAAGCCAACGGCAACAGAGGATGTAGAAGAGGTTGTAGTTGAACCGGAAATCCGAGCAACAAACAATGAGCCGGCTGAAACGAAATAGTTGTTATCCGGAAATTAAAAAATCCGGTGAACTTTTTTCTGTGTGCTGAATAGTCACATGCTTTGCAGAATAACAGGACAGTCTTTTATAGTCAGGGGTATCTATATGCTGGAGATTTTGATTTTAAACGGCCCGAATCTGGGTAAGCTGGGTGAGAGGCAGCCGGAAATATACGGCAGTCGCGGAATGGATGAGTTGCCTGCGATGGCTGCCAGACATATTCCGGGTTTTGTCGATCTGGTGCATTTGCAGTTTTTTCAGGCCAATGGACAGGGCCAATTGATAGATCATTTGCAGTCGGCCCGAGAGGCTGGGATTAACGGAATTGTTGTCAATGCCGGGGCATATACCCACACCAGCCTGGCCCTGGCTGATTGTCTGGCCTGGATAAATATTCCTTATGTTGAAGTGCATTTAAGCAATATTCTTGCCCGGTCTGCGTCACGGCATAAAAGCCTTATCGCGGATAACGCCCTGGGAATGGTTGCCGGTTTCGGTCTTATGAGTTATGTCCTCGCCCTTCAGGCTATTCTCGTACATACGAAAATAACACTAACGGAGGAATAATGCTGTCGACTACAAACTTCAGGCGCGGACTTAAAATCGAGATGGATGATATTCCCTACGAAGTCGTTGAGTTTCTTCATGTGAAACCGGGGAAGGGTGGAGCTTTTGTCCGCTCTAAATTAAAAAACATGCTCACCGGAGCTGTCACAGACCGTACTTTTCGATCCGGGGAAAAAGTGAAAAAGCCGGACCTTGAGACCAAAGAGATGCAGTATCTATATCATGACGGCAACGCGTATGTATTCATGGATATGACCAGTTATGAACAGCTGGAGGTTTCGGAAGAGACCCTGGGCGAAAAGGGCGGTTTTTTAAAGGACGGTCAGGAACTCAAGGTTTTGGTTTATAACGGCGTACCCATTGATATTGATCTTCCGGCCGGCGTGGTCCTGGAGGTGCAGGATACCGAGCCGGGCATAAAAGGGGATACCGTATCCGGTGCGTCCAAACCGGCCACGCTTGAAACCGGGCTGGTCGTAAACGTGCCGTTGTTTATAAATGTCGGGGAAAAAGTTAAGATCGACACGAGATCGAAAGAATATCTGGGGAGAGGATAACCCGCTGATTTCAGCTTTAAAAAGGCCATGAAGGCGGACTTCATGGCCTTTTTAGCTGGAGTGCAGCATGCCAGAATATGTTTAGGAGCAAGAACCGGTCTGGTTTTGAATGTTTTTTGCGGTATTGAACGCAAGGAAAAAAGGAGCGGATGTGGGCATGAATACCAAGTTTATATTTGTTACCGGAGGAGTGCTTTCTTCCTTGGGGAAAGGGCTGGCCTCAGCTTCCCTGGGTGCGCTTCTCAAGGCCAGGGGGCTCAAGGTTACAATTCAGAAATTGGATCCGTATATTAACGTTGATCCGGGAACGATGAATCCGTTTCAGCATGGAGAAGTCTATGTCACCGACGACGGAGCAGAGACGGATCTGGATCTGGGGCATTACGAGCGGTTTCTGGGACAGTCCCTTAGCCAGAATAACAATTTTACTTCCGGCAGCATATACAATGCGGTCATCGGCAAGGAACGCCGCGGGGACTACCTGGGCGGGACCGTACAGGTTATTCCCCATGTCACCGATGAGATCAAAACCTGTGTGCGCAACGTGGTGCAGCATAATGAGGATGTGGCTATCGTCGAGATCGGGGGAACGGTCGGGGACATCGAGGGGCAGCCTTTTCTGGAGGCTATCAGGCAATTGCGTTCGGATCTGGGCAAGGAAAACGTCCTATATGTTCATTTGACATTGCTGCCGTACATGCGCGCGGCCGGGGAGCTGAAGACCAAACCCACGCAACACAGCGTCAAGGAGCTCAGGAGCATCGGCATCCAGCCGGATATAATCCTCTGCCGTTCCGAGGTGGATGTAAGCGAGGATATAAAGGGCAAGATCGCGCTGTTCTGCAATGTGGACAAGGATGCCGTGTTTACCGCCAAGGATGTGGATAATATTTATGAATTGCCCCTGGCTTTTTATGAGGAGGGGCTGGATCAGAAGGTGGCCATTCTTTTGAAGCTTCCGGCCAAGAATCCGCATCTTAAAGACTGGCAGGAACTGGTGCACCGGGTTTACAACCCGCGAAAAAGGGCCTGCATTGCCATTGTCGGCAAGTATGTGGATCTCAGGGAATCATATAAAAGCCTGCACGAGGCCTTGGTGCACGGCGGCCTCAAGCATGAAGCAGGGGTTGATTTCATTTACGTCAATTCAGAAGAGATCACAGCGGAAAATGTAGTGGGTATGCTTTCCGAAGCCGATGGCGTTCTTGTCCCCGGCGGATTTGGTTCGCGCGGGGTGGAGGGCAAAATCCTGGCCATTAATCATGCCCGGGAAAACAAGATTCCCTTTCTGGGCATCTGTCTGGGAATGCAATGCGCTGTCGTGGAATTTGCCAGATACGGCCTGGGACTCAAGGGAGCCAATTCCGAAGAATTTGATCCCAAGACCAAATATCCAGTGATTTATCTGATGAAGGAATGGTTTGATTTTAGGACGCAGACTGTGCAGAAAAGGTGCGAGGAGAGCGAAAAAGGGGGGACCATGCGACTTGGAGCTTACCCCTGTGTTTTGAAAAAGGAGACACTCGCGCATGCCGCGTACGAGTGTGAAAAATTGATGGAAAGGCATCGGCATCGGTACGAATTCAATAATGAATATATTTCCCGGCTTAAAGAGGGCGGTATGATAGTCAGCGGCACATCGCCGGACGGAACCCTGGTGGAGATTGTCGAGGTCGAAAACCATCCGTGGTTTGTGGGCTGTCAATTTCATCCCGAGTTCAGGTCCAGGCCGATGCGCGCTCATCCGCTGTTTTCGGAGTTTGTGCGTGCCGCGATACATTTCAGGGAAGAAAAGAAGTGAAAGATATTTTTGAACAGAGTAAAAAGAGGCTGTTTTTTATTGCCGGACCCTGCGTCCTGGAAGAACGGGATTTAACCCTGCGCGTGGCGGAAGAGCTGGCCCGCATAGCGGAAAAACTGGGAGTACTCCTTGTTTTCAAAAGTTCCTTTGACAAGGCCAACCGGACATCGATTGCCAGTTTTCGCGGTCCGGGCCTGGAAACCGGGTTAAAGTGGCTGGAGCAGGTCAAAACGGAATTTAATCTGCCGTTGATAACCGATGTACACCAGCCGGATCAGGTCCCAGCGGCAGCCGAGGTAGTCGATGTCCTGCAGATACCGGCTTTTTTATGCCGGCAGACTGATTTGCTGCGGGCTGCTGCCGGCACTGACAGAGTAGTCAATGTAAAAAAAGGACAGTTCATGGCTCCCTGGGACATGGAGAGTGTGCTGCACAAATTGGACAGGCGGGAAAATTCCGGAGTTTGGCTTACCGAAAGGGGCAGCATGTTCGGATACAATAATCTGGTCGTTGATTTCAGGGCGCTTAAAATAATGCACGAGCTGGGATGTCCAGTCGTCTTTGACGCCACTCATTCAGTGCAATTGCCGGGCGGAAAAGGCACCTGCTCCGGCGGGAAACGCGAGTATGTCCCGCTCCTGGCCAAGGCCGCCGTGGCCGCCGGATGTGCCGGAGTGTTCATGGAGGTTCATCCGGAACCGGACAAAGCCCTGTGCGATGGTCCCAATTCGTGGCCGCTTACTTCCGCACTGCATCTAATGCAGTCTCTTATCCGCATAAGGAGGGCCGGCTGTGAAAGCGAATGAAGCGGCCAGTACGGCGAGCCTGCTTGTTTTGGATGTTGACGGAGTACTTACCGACGGCGGTCTGTATTACGACTCCAGGGGAGAGGTCAGTAAGCGGTTCAATGTCCAGGACGGCTTAGGGATTAAACTGGCCCAGGGGGCGGGTTTGCATGTGGCTGTGATTACCGGACTTGATTCCCCTGCGGTCGAGATCCGGATAAGGGAATTGGGCATTGACGAATATCATCCCGGACACCGGGAAAAGTTGCCTTTGTTACGCGATGTCTGCAGCAGGCTGGGCGTTGCCTGTGAAAATGTTGCCTATCTCGGGGACGATTGGGTGGATGCCGCGCCAATGCGCTTCGCGGGCCTGCCCATGGCGGTGGCCAATGCTCAGCCGGAGATAAAAAAAATCGCTTCCTGGGTATCTGTTAAGGACGGCGGACAAGGCGCGGTACGCGAGGCGATAATGTTTATCCTTGAATGCCAGGGCAAAAGACGGGAAATGTGGAAAGCCTGGACTGATAATGATTAAAAGAGTCGTTTTTCTGGCTGTTTTTATCGGCCTTGTTCTGGCTATTTTTGCCCTGTGGTACAGGCTGGAAGAACCGCAAATAAAAGCTCCGGATCTTGAAGGCGTGCGGGCCGACCTGAGTCTGGAGGGCATAGAACTTGCCCAGGGCAGCGCGGGAAAGACCGAATGGAAGTTAAAGGCGGACAACGGTCGATACAGCAGGGATGAGCAGACAATATTTTTGAAGGCACCCAGAATTACTTATTTTCGAGGCAATAATGCCGATCCGGTTTTTATTTCCGGCCCTGAAGGTCGAGTCGACAGGGACAAGGATACCGCGTATATTTTTCCGCAAGTCAATGCCAGTGTGGGCCCTTCAGTGATAACAGCCCAAAATGCCTCTTATTTCGGCGTAAAGAGAAAAATTTTGCTTTCCGGCGGAGTGCGTGTGACCAGGAATGCATCGAATTTGCGTGCGGATGATATGGAGTTTTTTCTGGACGAAGACGTTGTTCAGGCCAGCGGAAACGTGCGGGCTGTGCTGAACATGACGGAGGACAAGTGAAAGCTGGATTTTCGATTCAAGGCCGCTTTTCAGTTTGATTTTCATTGGCGATTCTCGCGTCTTTAGCTTGCCCGGTTAAATGCCGCAAAACGGCACAGCAAAGCTGTATTTAGTGCGAGCGGGCGGTTAAAAAAATGGCTCTTTGACGGAATGCATGGATTTTGACGTAATATTAAAGGGCAAGAAAATATGCGAACCTTTCGTCAGGAACATCAGAAAAGATCACTTGAATAAAATCCATACGCAACATCGAGGAACCCAAAAGATCACATTTTATAAACGGGTTTGGTCTATTTTTGAGTACAGTGAACATACACCGGTTTTTTTAATATTTTTTTGAGGCGGTTTAAATGCGACTACCCAGACTTTCTCTTATATCCTGCATGGTGTTTGCGCTTTGCGTAAGCGCCTGTCTGAGTCAGGCATCGGCGAAGGAAGAAAAGCAGCCTACCCGGATTACATCCCGGGATATGACCTATTCCGGCGATTCGCGTCAGGTTGTATTTGAAAACAACGTGCATGTGGTTCGCAATGATTTTGAACTCTGGTCAGATAAATTGGTCATGCATCTTTCAGTCAAGGACGATAAAGCCGGCAACGCAGATGAAGCAGATATTTTTTCCGGTGAAGGTTCGGAAGTGGAAAAAATTGTCGCTTTGAAAAATGTGCGCGTTAAAAGCGAAGATCGAGAAGGACGCTGCGCGAAGCTTGTTTATGACACCCGGACGGAAATCATTACCATGACCGGAGATCCTGTTTTGTTCCAGGGAAAAAATGAAATAAAGGGGGCGAAAATAGTCATGGATGTAAAGAATGACACCTCCCGTGTGTTCAGCGGAGAAGAGAAACGGGTCGAGGCCATGTTCTACTCCCAACCCGAATCTGAAGAATAACGATTATGGACAGCTCTCTCAGATCCGAGAATCTACATAAAAAATACGGTCAGAAAGAGGTGGTCCGCGGTATTTCCCTGGAAGTAAATCAGGGTGAGATCGTCGGCCTGCTCGGTCCTAACGGGGCCGGGAAAACCACCACTTTCTACATGCTGGTAGGCATAATTCATCCCAGCCATGGGCGGGTGTTTATGGATACCCGCGAGGTGACTTCCTTTTCATTGCCCAAAAGAGCAGGATTGGGACTCAGTTATCTGCCCCAGGAAAGTTCCGTGTTCAAAAAGCTTACCGTTCGGGAAAATCTGCTGCTAATTCTGGAATATACGGAAAAATCGCGAGAAATAAGGCATAAAAAGGCCGATGAACTGATGCATACCCTGGGAATAGAAAAGTTGGCCGATCAAAAGGCCTCTTTTTTGTCCGGGGGGGAACGCAGGCGTCTGGAGATTGCCCGGGCATTGATAAAGGACCCTAAATTTATTTTGCTTGACGAGCCTTTTGCCGGAATTGATCCTATTGCAGTGGATGAAATTCAAAAAGTTATCGATGACTTGCGGAAACGGGGGATAGGAGTATTGATCTCCGATCATAACGTGCGCGAGACATTGCGCATCTGCGACAGGGCGTATCTGGTATGCGAAGGGCTGGTGATTCTGGATGGAGATCCGAAATCGATTATACAGGATCAGCAGGCGCGGCGGCTGTATTTAGGGGATTCCTTCAGTTTGTAGTCAATTTTGTCCATTTTATCCACCGGGGTGATTGTTCGTCAGATTTTGTCGGGAAGGGCGTCTGTTGTTTTATTGCCAGACCTTTTTTTCTAAGGTAAAGTAAAACCAGGAAAACAAAAAAAGATTACAGGTACGCATGGGACTGGAATTAAGACAACAACTCAAATTAAGCCAACAGCTGGTAATGACTCCCCAGCTGCAGCAGGCCATAAAGCTTTTACAATTATCGCGTCTCGAACTTATGGATGTGGTTCAGACCGAACTTCTGGAAAATCCTCTTCTGGAAGAAACGGCCAATGAGCAGGAAACCGAGCCGGAAGAGGGCTCTTTGGATGACGAACAGTACAAAGAAGTCCTGGCGGATGAAAATGATTTGAGACGCAATGCGGATTGGGAGGACTATCTGGGTGAGTTTTCAAGTACCGCCAAGCAGACCCAGATTCGAGAAACGGAGATACCCGAGGAAATGCAGGCTTTTGAAGCCAGATACTCCAGTAAGCCTTCGCTTGAAGGGCATTTATTGTGGCAGCTGCATCTTTCCGATCTTTCTCCGGAAGAGATCAGGGTCGGCGAGATATTGATCGGGCATATTGATGACCGGGGGTATCTCGATCTGGCCCGGTCTGATTTGTCCGCCATCACCGAGGTTGACGAGGAGACCGCGAATCGGGTTCTTGCGCGTATTCATTTTTTTGATCCGGTGGGTGTCGGAGCCAGGGATTTGCAGGAGTGCCTGCTTTTGCAGTTGAAGGCCGCGGATCGGGATGATCCCGTGCTGGAAAAGCTGATACGAGAGCATCTGGAGGATATTGAAAGAAAAAGGTTTCAGCCTTTGCTCAAAAAATTCAAATTGAGTAAAGAGGAAATGTGGGAGTATTTGCTCGTGTTGCAGAGTCTTGATCCCTATCCGGGATCTGATTTCGGAACTGAGCAGCCGATTTATGTAAGTCCGGATGTATTTGTGTATGAATACGAAAATGACTTCGTGATTGTCATGAATGATGACGGTCTACCGAAACTGCAATTGAGCCCGTTTTACGGTGAGGAATTAAACTCGGCCAGGAATAAAAAGTCCGGTTCCAGGGATGATGAGTATCTGCAGGACAAAATGCGTTCGGCCATGTGGCTGATGAAGAGTCTGCAGCAAAGACAGAGAACTCTGTACAAAGTGTCCGAGAGCCTGGTCCGTTTTCAGCGTGAGTTTTTTGAACATGGGGTCAGCCGTCTGAAGCCGCTTATCCTGAAGGATGTGGCCGAGGATATTGAAATGCATGAATCGACCGTAAGCCGGATAACCACCAGTAAATACATGTCCACACCGCACGGCATTTATGAGTTGAAGTTTTTCTTCAACAGCGGCATCGGATCATCCGGAGGCGATGACGTGGGTTCGGGCAGCGTCAAGGCGGCCATCAAGGAACTTATTGAAAGCGAGGACAATAAAAGACCATACAGCGACGAGGCCATAGCAAAGAATCTGGAAAAAAATCTCGGGGTAAATATTGCTCGCAGAACGGTCGCTAAATACCGCACGGCGCTCAACATCCCGTCCTCGTCCAAAAGAAAACAGTTTTTTTAATTTTTTTGAATTGTAGGCCTGTTTCCGCCGAGGCGGAAACTTTCGAATAGTTATCCTTTAATGAAGGGGGTTTCAATGAAAATCAAATTCAATTTTAAGAATTTTGAACCTTCGAATCACCTGAAGGAATATGCTCGCGAGCGTTTTTTGAAATTGTCCAAATATATCCCGGACAGCGAGAATGCCGAGCTTCAGATAAACCTGGAAGTGGAAAAATTCAGGCATATAGCGGACGTTAATCTGAACGGAAAGGATTTGCGTCTTTCCGCTACTGAAGAAAGCGAGGACATGTATTCTTCCGTGGACCTGAGTCAGGACAAGCTTGAAGCACAGGTGCGCAAGATCCGGGACAAAATAAAGGACAAAAGAAAGAAGGGCCAGGGCAAGTCGGTACGCATGGACGTAATCAGTTTCAGCCAGTCCGATGTTGGAGAACGTGAACCCGTGGTGGAAAAGACCGACCATTATGAACCGAAGCCGATGTCCGTTGATGAAGCAGCCATGCAGCTCGACAATCTGAATTATGAGTTTCTGGTTTTTATGAACGCGGAAGTCGGCGAGCGGGTTAATGTGATCTATAGGAGAAAAAATGGGGATTTCGGTCTGATAGATCCGGGGATTTAATTTAGAAATGAAACTTGAAAATTATGTAAATGAAAAGTTTATCTTACCCGAACTTTCAGCCAGGACCAAGGAAGAGGTCCTGGCTGAATTGGTTCGCCCTCTGGCAAAAGAATTAAAGGCAGATGAACAAACGCTTTATGAAACTTTGCTGACCAGGGAAAAACTGGGAACGACAGGAATAGGGGATGGGGTGGCCATCCCGCACGGCAAGGTGGATATTTTTGAGGATCTGCATCTTGTCGTCGGACGAAGCACGGAGGGTGTTGAATTTGCGGCTCTGGACCATAAGCCGGTACACGTTTTTTTTCTGGCTCTGGCACCGGAAAAAAGCGCTGGAAAGCATCTGAAGGTTCTGGCCTTTATTTCCCGTCTTTTGTTGGACGGCGAATTCAAGCGCGGCTTTTTTGCGGCTTCAGGAAAACAGGAATTATGTGATTTTTTGAAAACATACTAAGCATGTTTTCATCTGAAAACGGCCTTTTTTGTGAACCGTGAATCTGCTGTCCCATTTCCGGATGGAAACTCTCCAGTCCCGAAAAATATTCATTATTCTTGGCTCAGGTGTAAAATATGCGCATAAATGAAGACAGCGGTAAATTTTCCGTTGTGGTTGTATCAGGTCTTTCCGGAGCGGGGAAGAGCACAGCCATAAACGTTTTTGAGGATATGGGGTTCTACTGCGTGGACGGCCTGCCTCCCAAGCTGCTACCCAATGTGGTAAGTGAGCTTGAAGACTCCGAAGCGGTTAATTATCGAGGTCTGGCCGTGGGTCTTGATTTGCGTCAAATGAGGTTCATCCAAGCCTGGGACGATGTACGCGCTGAATTGGAATCCATCCTCGGCGATTTCAAGAGCGTCTTCCTTGAAGCGGCTTCTCAGACTCTTGTGCATAGATATGCACAAACCAGGCGACCGCATCCTCTTGAATCCAAAGAAGTAGGCCTTGAACAGGCCTTGATCCGGGAGAGGGAGGGGTTGGCAAAATTCAGGGATAAGGCTGATCTGGTCCTGGATACTTCCGGTTTTTCAGTGCATGACCTGCGCAGAAAGTTGCAGTTCAAATGGGATGCGGTTAAGGATGAGGATCCCGGCATGCGTCTGCATATCATTTCATTCGGCTTCAAATACGGGTTGCCTTTGGAAGCGGATATGATCATGGATCTCCGTTTTCTGCCCAATCCCTATTTCGAGCCGGAAATGCGGCCGTTGACCGGGGAGGATGAGCAGGTTCGGGCCTATGTTCTAAAAGGCAATTCCGGCGAGGCTTTTGTTGAGCGTTTTAATACGTTTCTGGATTTTTTGATCCCCTTGTATGTCCAAGAGGGACGTTATCGCTTGACTCTGGCCTTCGGCTGTACCGGCGGAATGCACCGTTCGGTTGCCGTAGCCCGGCTTATTGCCGGACATCTGCGCAGGCAGGGATTTGCCCTTTCCCTTGAACATCGGCATATCCATCTGGGATAGTGTGTATTTGTTTGCAATGAGTATCTGATATTTTGATTTTTGGGGACGGACTGGATAAAAAGACAGTAATTGTGGTTTTTGTCTCGGCAGTCTGGCTTTCTCCGGATGAAAATCGACAAGAGAACCGGCAGGGTGTAACGGAGGTTTAATGACCGAGATTGTTTTGGTCACTCACGGTAATTTGGGCCAGAGTCTTTTGGAAACGGCGCAGAGCATAGTGGGCGATGAAGCTGGCGCACGCTTTATCGGCGTGGATGTATCAAGACCCATGGAAGAAATTCTGGAGGAACTGCGTCAGGCCGTGAATGATACACATGCCAGCGGAGGTGTTCTTGTGCTGACGGATATGTTCGGGGGGACCCCGACTAATATCAGTCTGTCCCTTTTGGGCAGCGGTAAGCTGGAGGTCGTGACCGGGGTCAATTTGCCAATGGTCATAAAAGCCCTTACTTCCCGTGATCAATTGCTGCAGGATCTTGCTTCGGATGTAAAAAGCGCCGGCAAACAAGGCATTCTGGTTGCCGGAGAAGTTTTGAAAAGGCCGGTGAAAGGAACGGCAAAAGAGTCAGGTAATGATGTGGGTCAGAGTTGACAACCGGTTGATACATGGCCAGGTCATAGAGACTTGGCTTCCTTATACAGGGGCGGGCTACCTGTATGTAGCCAATGACGAGCTGGCCGCGGATCCAATACGGCAGGAAATAATGGAGTTGGCTATTCCAGCCGATATAAACGTTAATTTCGTGGGCGCAAAAGAGCTTGCCCAAAAGCTTCCAACCGGTCCAAAAGATAATGTTTTTATACTTTTTGCGACCTGTCCCGATGCCAAAACAGCCTATGAATCAGGCTTGAAATTCGAAACTTTGAATATCGGCAATTTGCATTACGGCCCGGGCAAGAAACAGATTTGCGCGCATATAGCCCTTGCTCCGGAAGATATTTCCTGTCTGAAGTCCTTTGAACATAAGGGGGTGTGCCTGGATTTCCGGTGTGTCCCGCACAGGTCGGTACAGGTTAATCAATGGCACTAGATGCCCTAGGGGTACACTGGTATATTCTGTTCAGCACGGTATTTTTCGCTGTGTTTTCTCTGTTTCGCTTTTCGGTAAACATCGGGTTTGTGGAAAGGCCTGTTGTTCAGGGCGGTTTATGGGGAATGGTTATCGGGCAGCCTGAATTGGGTCTCAAAGTGGGCTTCTTTTTTGAGCTTTTATGGCTGGATCTGTTCCCGGCCGGGACTTTTATACCCCCGCAAGCCGTGTTTTCGGTCTTTGCGAGCCTAGTCCTGGGCAAAATTCTGATGGCCACTCAGCCGGATCAAATTTTTATCCTTATGCTCTGCACCATACCCCTGGCTTTTCTGGGCAGTTGGCTTGAAGGCAGACAGCGGGAATGGCAGAATAAAAGCTACAACCTGCTTTTACGCTGGGCGGCCAGGAAACAATCGCATACGCCTCCGCAAAAAATGGTCGCCGCCTCAATCAGACAGCAAATGATATTAAACATGGTTTTTGGATTGTCCAGCCTGTATTTCTTATATTTTTGCGGACTCAGACTCCTGCCTTTTATTCCGGATACAAATTATTTTACCTGGCCAATGGCCTGGCTCATGGCCGGAGTCGGCGGCATTATGGCCCTCAGAGTCCGCAAGGCCTATGCGTTTTTTTTCCTGGGGCTGGCCGGTGTTGCCGCGTTTATGCTCATAGAATGGCTGAATTTCCTGCCGGTCTGACCCTGTCCGGTTTCCTCCTTTGTATCTGTTGAACATACTTTTTTGAAACAAATCTCTGAATAGTCAGCCCATTTTCAGGATTAAATTTCTGCTAAAGTATGGGAAACACATTCTCCAGTTCCACGCCATCCTTCCGGGCCTGGGCTATTTTTTCCGCCGACCCCATAACGGAAATCATTTCCCGGGGAATGGCCCTGTTCAGGGCTGAGGCAAACGCTTCTATTTGATCTCTGTCACAGGAAAGAACTTCATCCCGGATCGTTTGTCTTTGTGAGTCGTCAATTCCGGCCAGGTAGCGGGTCATGCTTGTGAATCCCTTGGCTTCCGGCAGTTGGTATGCGTCCATATCCCCGATTGTCCCGATTACCGCCTTTTCCAATTCATCCCCGGAAAGAGTTTCTCCCAGCAGGTGTTCGGCGCTTGAGTCGAAAGCGGCCAGGGTTTCGGTTATATTCGGGTCTCTGTATGACAGAAAGGTCATGACGCCGGCAAGATGGTCGAAGGTGCAGAATGCTCCGTATGCACCGCCCATGACCCGGATTTTTTCCCATAGATGCCCGGTGCGCAGGTATTTGGAAGCGACCAGTGCGGCACCGTGGAATTCATAGCCGGCTTCGTAGAGGTCCACGGCTTTGCCCACATAGTTGACCTGGGCCGGAAGTGTTATGCCCTCGTGCCCCGGAAGGCATCGCGGTATCCATTTTGTATGCGATATTTCCTTATTCTCAAATCCGGAAATAAATCTTTTGAGTTTGTCCACGCAGGCGTCCTGATCGTTTTTTTCCGCGGTAATATTGAAAAACAAAGCGTCTTTGTTGACCAGAGTATGATGGATATCCTGCAGGCAGTGCAGCACCCCGTTCCAATCGGAGTCAATTCTGGTCAGAAGATGGCGTAAAAACAGCAGGTAGCTTATGCCGTTCATATGCTCCTGGGCCCATCCGGCTTCGGTGAATCTGGCCTTCAGGCGGGCTGCGACGATTTGATGCCCGGCCGGGACAAGTATTTGCTCCAACATGGCTTTTTCTTCTAAAACGATTTTTCGGAACCTTTCCTTGTTGTCCAGTCGGGTTGAAGTCAAAATATCGGTTAAAATTTGCAGCAATTTGTCTGTCTGTCCGGACAGGGCCTTGCCGCGCAAAAATAGCCAGGCGGTTGAATCGCGCTGGTCTTTTACCTGATGCACAAACGGAACCGCACTCAGTCCGCCGCATTCACGCCGTATGCGGGTGGTTAACTGGGAAAAGTCTTCCCTGTCTGTTCCGGATTCCAGCAGTACGCGGCCAAACAAGGGAATGAACGAGGCATATTTCTGGGGCAGAAGATGCAGGTTCAGTCCGAGATCCAAATAAACTATTCCCGAGGTCGAAAGCTCGTGGCTGAGAACGGTGAGCCCCTCGATCTCTTTTTTCTCCATGGGGATATGCTTGATCTTTTTTTCCAGATCATCCCGGTTCAGGCGCGGTATCCTGGCCAGATTTTCCGGGCTGTCCGGGGCGGACTGCAGATCTTTCAGGGTGCGGGTACGGGTCATGACCTGCCCCAGCTGTTCATTGTCCATCTGTTTGCGTATAGCGTCCAAGCGCCCCTTTTCTTCTTCCAGCAGGCGTTTTTCCAGTCCGGTATCCGGATGCAGTTCCAGGGTGGTTCTGTGCGCATTGTCCACAAAATAATCGCGCAAAAGTTTTTCAAACAATTTTTCCCCGTTTTGAAGCCGGTCTTTGATTTTTTTGATATGCGGTTCAAAATGTAGAAGATCAAAGGGAGAGCCGTCATAAAGCCAGGTAGTCAGACTGCGCAGCATAACCGCCAGTCCGCGGGGAAAAGAACCTGTATTGTTTTCCCGCAGGTTGAATTCTATCCTGTTCATTGCCGCATCAATGATATCCTGGTCCAGGCCCGCGGATGCCAATTCGTCCATTGTGGACAGGATCAGTTTCTCGACTTTATCCATGTCCGCGGCGTTGACTCCTTTCAGTCCCGTGGAGTAAAAAATCTGTTTTAATTCCGTTTCCAAACCGCATCCGGTAAGGTCCTCGCCCAGTCCGGAATCTATGAGCTTCTTGCGCAGGGGGGAGGCGGGCATGCCGGTCAGGATATAATTTAAAATGCGCAGGGCGATATTGGTGGTTATGTCCGCGGTTTCAGGCAACAGCCAGTTAACTGTGAGCATGCTGCCGTTCTTCACTTGATCCGGACTTGCGCTGTAATATTTTTTTATTCTGGTCCGCAGTTCTTTTTCGGGTTGCATGTGTATTTTGGAATCAACATCCAGTTTTTCAAACTGATTTAGGTATTCCCCGATTTTTTCCAGGCGCTGCTCTTCAGGGTCGTCGCCGTACATAAATATCCAGGCATTGCTCGGGTGGTAGAACCTGCGGTGGAACTCCTGAAAATCTTCGTAAGTCAGTTCGGGAATATTTTTAGGATCGCCTCCGGAGTCCAGCCCGTAAGTGCTGTCCGGAAAGAGCGATTGTTGTGTGTATTCTCCAAGCAGGCTGTCCGGAGATGAATAGGCTCCCTTCATTTCGTTGTATACGACGCCTTTGTATTTCAGAGGGGCTTCCTTGTTCTCCAGTTCGAGATGCCAGCCTTCCTGGGCGAATATTTCCGGGGTGATCCTGGGATAAAATACGGCATCAAGATAGACATCCATGAGGTTGTAAAAATCCTGTATATTCTGGCTGGCTACCGGATAACAGGTCTTGTCCGGGAAGGTCATGGCGTTCAGGAAAGTCTGCAGCGAGCCTTTCAAAAGTTCTACAAACGGCTCCTTGGACGGATACTTGCGCGATCCGCATAGTACTGAATGCTCCAGGATATGGGCCACGCCGGTGTTGTCCCTGGGCGGAGTGCGGAAGGAAATTCCAAAGACCTTGTTTTCGTCGTCATTGGTCAGCGACAGTACCCGGGCACCGGTTTTGACATGCGCAAAAAGTTTGGCGTTGGAACTTATTTCCGGAATCCATTGTTCCGTGACAAGTTTGAAGTCCTGTGTTGTCATGTATTTCCTCCTGAAAGGCGAGTGTTTGTTTGTGGATGCGTTTCGTGTGTAAAAAAATATAATTTGAACAGAATTGGCCCGTCTTGGCAAGATTTACAAATAATTCGGAAATAATGGACTTCAACCCAGGAAAATTGTGGATATTTTTTGTAATCTATTGAAATTGCCTTTGTAATGGCGTATCTTGCATGCAGTCATTTTGATGTAAAGGAGTGTAACTATGCGGTTTTTAAAAGATATTGATGTCAGGGGCAAGCGTTTGCTCGTTCGGGTGGATTATAACGTCCCGGTACAAAACGGGAAAATTACCGATGACAGCCGGATAAAAGCGGGTCTGTCCACTTTGGATTATGCCCTTGAAGGCGGTGCTTCCCTGATTTTATGTTCGCACAGGGGGAAACCCAAGGGCAGGCGGGACGAGTCTCTTTCCCTGTCTCCGGTGGCGGAAAGACTGGCGGAGATCCTCGGTCGGGAAGTCAAGATGGCTCCGGATTGTGTCGGGGATGAAGTCCGGGAAATGGCGGAAGCCTTAACACCCGGAGAGGTATTGCTTTTGGAGAATCTGCGGTTTCACTCCGGGGAAAAGGAGAATGACGCCCATTTTGCCGCGCAACTGGCCGGGCTGGCGGATATCTTTGTCAATGATGCCTTTGGAGTGGCCCATCGGGCGCACGCATCCGTGGTCGGAGTTCCCCGGGAAAGCAACGAATGTTGTGCCGGGTTTCTTCTGCAAAAGGAATGGGAGTATCTGGGGACGGCCCTTGAGAGCCCGGCGCGGCCCTTTGTAGCCGTGTCCGGAGGAGCGAAAGTCTCTTCCAAGCTGGGCGTCTTGAAAAATTTGCTTTCCAGAGTGGACTGCCTGCTTGTTGGCGGGGCAATGGCCAACACGTTCCTCCTGGCGCAGGGATATGCCATGGGGCGTTCCCTGGTGGAAAAAGATCGCGTTGCCGAATCCCGGAACATATTGGAAGAAGCCCGCAAACGCGGCGTTCAATTGTATCTGCCGGTTGATTTTATTTGCGGCAAATCTCCGGATGATGAGCTTGGCTCGGGCGTACGCCCTTTTCAGAATGTCCCGGAGCAGGAAATGGCTCTTGATATCGGTCCGGCCACGTATACTTTGTTCTCGGAGGTAATCAGGGATGCGGGAACAATAGTCTGGAACGGTCCGATGGGAGCCTTTGAGAATCAGCAGTTTGCCCAGGGGTCATTGAACCTGGCCCGAAGCATAGCCGCGGCCGATGCGCTGACTATAGTCGGCGGAGGAGATACCAACGCGGTTGTTTACAAAACGGATTATTCGGAGCGCTTTGATTTTATATCCACCGGCGGAGGTTCATTTCTGGAATTTATGGAAGGCAAAGACCTGCCTGCATTCAAGGCTTTGAAGGAGTGTGCGAAATGAAAAAATTGATGGCCGCTAATTGGAAAATGTTCAAAACTTACGCCGAGGCGTGCAGTACGGCGCGGGAGATCGTAGCCGGAGTTGGCAATGTCCCGGATGACCGGGAAGTGCTCATCATTCCCCCGTTTACCGCTTTAAAAGGCGTTGGGGAAGTAATGGCCGGAGCCAGCGGGTTTTTTCTGGGAGCGCAGAATTTTTATCCAGCCGAGCAGGGTGCGTTTACTGGAGAAATCAGTCCTGATCAGCTAACGGATTTGGGCGCGGAGTTTGTTCTTGTCGGTCATTCTGAGCGGCGGCATGTCCTGGGTGAAAGGGATGAGTTTCTTAACTCCAAGGTTCTTTATGCCCTTCAGACCGGCCTGAAGGTCATTTTGTGCATCGGCGAAACATTGGAACAGCGTAAGGCCGGTCGGGTGCACGAGATATTGGGCTCCCAATTGGAAAACGGGCTTTCCGGCGTGAGCAGGGATATAACAGCCGACAATCTGGTTGTCGCTTATGAACCAGTTTGGGCTATCGGTACCGGAGAAGTCGCGCAAAATGAGGATATTGCACAGGCGCATGCTTTCGTTCGAAAGAAAATGAATGATTTGTTGCAAAATGGCAATGAAATTCGTGTGTTATATGGAGGAAGCGTTAAGGCTGAAAATTGCACAGAGATTATTTCTCTTGACAATGTTGACGGAGTCTTGGTAGGAGGCGCGAGCTTGAGGGGTGATAGTTTTACCCAAATTGTTCTCGCCTGATAACGGAGGAGATATCTTGCAGACTTTAGTGATCACTATACATATAATTGCTTGCATCGCCCTTGTTGTGCTGGTCTTATTGCAGTCCGGCAAGGAAGGTATGGGAGTAATTTTCGGCGGAGGCGGCCAAAGCCTTTTTGGAGGCGGCGGAGCCGGAGGGTTGCTGACCAAGTTGACTGCGGGCGTAGCCGCGGTTTTTTTGTGCACATCGCTCACTTTTACTTATATCAGCGCCAAAAAGAATGCAGGGGAACAGGAGTCCATAGTTCTGGATGCCCCGGCATCTCCTGCCCGGGATGGCGCTGGAAACAAGGCTGTTCCCGGGTCTTCTACGCCAGATAGCGGAGAAAATACGGGGGAATAAGCCGCGATAAAATTGCTTGGGTGATATTTACATGCCGAAGTGGTGGAACTGGTAGACACGCAGTGTTGAGGGCGCTGTGGGCAACGCCTGTGAGGGTTCGAGTCCCTCCTTCGGCACCATTTTAAAATAATGCTCTGGAATGCTAAAGTCGTTTCAGAGCTTTTTTATGGTTGATTGAGTGCTTTTTAAAGTCGTGCGGCGGAAGAGTACTGTATTGCGGCAGCATTAAAAATCGGAGGATGAGATGAACGAAATGGAAAAAATGGTTGATTTGATGATTAAAGTACAGGTCAAATCCCTTGAGGAAATGAATAACAGCCAATCACTTGAGGAACGGAAGGTAAACTCCGAGATACTTCTGAATATTTCCAAATCCTTTTCAAATGTATTTGAAAGTATTTCTGATGTAGCGGCTGAGTTGGAAGACGGTCTTCCTTTTGATGATTAGAGAGCTTCGGATATGACTGTATGAGATGGCAGGTTTAATGTCCGTCGATGGGTTATGTCTGCCTCTTCCGGACTAGCTGACTCCTGAGGAAGGCAGATTTTGTTGATGACAATTTTTATTGGTTTAAACCTTGCTTTTGTGTTTCGTCCTGCGCTCCGGTTTCCCTCTGTGACGTGCATAAGCAAAATGTGCGGCCTGTCGCAAAAGTACGCAAAAAATCCGGTTAGCTAGTTCTTATCCGGAAATTAAAAAATTTCCGGACTTAGAAATATCGGGTTCCCAGTTCGGAAATGAGATTTTTTCCGGCTGGAAACTAGCTATTAGTGCGTTAAATAATAACACGCTGTACACCATTAAATACGTATTTTTGACCGGATAAACCACTATTATGCAAGCCATTTGTACATGATAAACGCGTCTACATAGCCTTTGCAAGGGTGGTTGAAGGCCCCCGGCAACCTTCCGACGATTTCAAAGCCGAGTTTGCTCCACAGATTTACCGCGTAATTATTGCTCGCGGCCACAAAATTAAATTGCATCGCCTTGTAACCCAAATCAATGGCGATTTTCTGGGAATGTTTGCACAGGAGCGTGCCCACCCCCCGGCCCCTTTTTTCCCAGGGAACCATGTAACCGCAGTTGCAGACATGGTTGCCGGGACCGGCATGGTTTGTCTTTATATAATAGGCTCCGATTATCTGCCCGCCATCTTCGGCCACAAAGGTTTTTACGGGCAGGTGAATCCAAAGCCTCTGCGCTTCCTGCTTTGAAATATCTCTCGGGTATGCACAGGTGTCTCCGGCGGAAGCGATTAGATTGAAAAAGGGCCATATCCCTTCGAAATCAGCTTGAGCGGCTTCCCTTATCTTCAAAGGTGTCCCCCAGAAACATATCGGCCAGGCTAAAAAATGATATTATTCATTGTTGTCCTTGCCGGAGTCGAATTCCTTCTTTGACTTTTCCCAAGCCTTGTTTAGTCCGGTATACGCATCTGAAAATCCTTCTTTAGCATGTTCCCAGGCATCTCTGGATCCGCTTTTGAGGCTGTTATACCATTCAGTCACCTGTTCCCGTTTATTGCGCAATGTTTTCAGGCTGGTGCGCGCTTTGTCCTGGGCGTTTTTATTCATTTTGTCCCAGTTTTGGTTAATATGCGCCTGCAGGGCATCAATACGTTTATCCATGTTGTCCAGGGCTTTTTTGGCTTTTTGCACCGCCTCTTTCCGTTGATCCACTGAATAGGACGCAAGCGTCTTTACCAGTTCCTGCGTTTCCTGTTTGACGTCATTTATTGACGTGCTGTTGTCCGAACTTCCGGAATATAATGCTGGAGCTATACCTAGAATTCCAATCATAAATAAAATGCAAAAGATCGTCTTTTTGGTGCGCATGTTAAGCCTCCTTGCTTATGTTTTTAGTTCCGAATTTGCTTATTTGAATCTGGACCTGGCTGATTGCAGGGCCTCGCCCAGTGCATCCTTGGCATTTTCAATACCCGTCTTCAGATCCTCCCAGGCACCGTCCCGGGCTTCCTTGAGTTCAGCCAGTTTCCGTTCCGCCTTTTCCTGCATGGAGCGCAGCTCCTGGATTTTTTTCTGATATTTTATTCGGGTATCAGCATCAGTGTTTTCCGCCCTGGCCTTGAGCTTGTCGATCTCCGCGTTCCATTTGTCCAGCTGTGCCCGGATTTTCTTTTGATATGCTTCCTTCATGTCCATGCGTTTCTCCTTGGTTTTAATTGATGCAGTGGCTTAAAAGTATGATTTCTATTTTTATTTCTATAAGTACGCTAGTATAGATTTTGATTTTTTACAAGTAAGAGGCTTGGAATGCGAGCAATCTGCGGCAGATTGCGGCAGGATAAAGGCATCGGACCGATCTGAAATCAATAAAATGGGGAGTTGTTGACTGAATGCAAAAAATCAGACAACAGGACTTTAAAATTTCAGTAGATACAAATCAGGTTACTTTGCGGTTGTACCTGACTCCGGAGCTATAGGTGTACCTCTTTTGCTTTTGCGGATAATGTTTGTCACTATTTTTTGGGCCTGTTCCTTGCTTAGCTTATCCTCGAATCCGGGCATGGCCCAGCCGAAGAATTTTCCGTCCAGAATGGTCTCTACCATTTCTTCATCCTTGGTGTCTTTTTGCCATTCGGAATCAGTCAGGTCCCGTCCGCTCAATTTTTCCCCATCCCGATCCAGTCCGGAACCGTCCGCTCCATGGCATTTGGAACAGTTTTCCTGATAAAATACCTTCAGATCCTTGTCGTTGTCCTGGGCCGGGGCGGCAGAAACGCTGAGGAGGATAAGCAGAAAAGGCAGCAGGGATATACAGGCCGACTTCAGTGCGATAAAAGTCCTGTTGCAGTTATAAAATTTCCGAACCGGACTTGGATTGATTACTTGCCTCATTTTTTTCTCCCTTTATGCATATTCTATTACGGAATTTTCCACAGTATTGGTAAAAAGGCATTTTCCTGTAATTTTTCAATAAACAGGAGAATTAGATAAAGCCACACGAACCACATTGCATCGAAAAAGACATATCTGAATTTTTTGGGGCTAATATGATAACTCGTTGGTTCTTCTATGGATATACTGCGCGGGATAAATCTGGGTACTGATTTTGCGTATTCACGAAACTTCTCGCCATGGGCTGCTTCAAGTTTATATTCTTCTGCGCGGATTACAAATGGGTATACGACCAGGAAGGCTATTACTACTAGAGCCATGATCGCTATATTTTCCGAGGCAAGTCCTATGCCTGCGGCCCCGATAAAGCTGAACAG
>JBNJHA010000029.1:0-24992 GCA_051748085.1 Thermodesulfobacteriota bacterium | reverse complement strand
GCTCTCGGGCCGTTTTTAAATCGTTCTTTATGGATTGATTTTTATAATAAGATCACGCAAAGAAATTTTTTTGAAGGATATTATTTGAGCTTGTTGTTTTTGAGGTTCCTCGCATAAATCCGTGCAAAATTTTGTTGCCGGCAACATGCAAGTAACGTCCAAGTGACTGAATTTAAGTGTTTTTTTCTAAAAATTATTGAATGGACTAACCGTTAGGATAATCGAAATCGGGATCGGGATCGGGATCGAAATCGAAAGAATGTGTCATTCGGTGCAGTAGGAACCCTCAGCTTATGGGGTAGATTTCCACTCCGAAGAAAGAAATTCCAGCAAACGGGTCAGGCGGGCGGCGGTCCCGCGGATAAGTTCCCGTGTCCGGTCAATCGAGGTTTCAATGCTCATGGGCTGGTCAGCGATACTGAACATCGCGGTTATCCCGCAGGAGTAGGCCTTTTCGTATCCAGGTCCGAGCGCTCCGGCCAGGGCGATTACCGGAATTTTTAGTTCGCGTCCGATTCGGCCCACCCCGCAGGGAACCTTGCCCATGGCGGTCTGGGCGTTTATCTCGCCTTCCGCGGTGAAAATGATATCCGGATGGAAGCGTTTTATTTTTTTCTCGAGCCCGATGCTCTCCCGAATAAGTGTGAAGCCGGGGATGAGTTTTGCTCCGGGCAGAAGCAGTAGTCCGGCTCCGAGTCCTCCGGCGGCACCCGAGCCGGGCCGGTCCGATATTTCAATTCCCATATATTTTTCGGCCAGGCGGGAAAAGTGCTCAAGGCCTTTTTCCAGCACCGGCAGATCATCCGCTCCCGCTCCTTTTTGCGGTGCATAGGTATACGTGGCCCCGTTCGGACCGAGCAGGACGTTTTGCACGTCGTGGGCTATCTCGATTCTTGCGCTGTTAAGGCGGGGATCGGCGCCGGAGGCATTTATTTTTTTGAGTCCTGAAAGCGCCTTTCCTCCCGGGCCAATATCCGCTCCGGTGTCATCCAGCAGTTCAAATCCCAGGGCCATGAGGGCTCCGGCTCCGCAGTCGTTGGTCGCGCTTCCTCCGATACCCAGGATAATCCGGGTGCAGCCGCAATCCAGGGCGCATCTTATGAGTTCTCCCGTGCCCCGGGAAGTCGCCAGCAGGGGATCCGGACTCCCCGGGGGGATGAGCCCCATCCCAGAGGCCCGGGCCGATTCTATGACCGCAGTGTATCCATCTTCGCATACCGCGAATTCGGCCTCGATTTTTCCGCCCAGAGGTTTGGTTACCCGGGTCCTTATCCGCTTGCAGCAAAGTTCGGACTCAAGAGCTTGCAATGTTCCCTCGCCGCCGTCGGCCAGTGGAATCTCTTTTATTTTTGCCGCGGGCAGGATTTCCTTTATTCCCGATTTGGCCGCTTCACATACTTGCCCGGCGCTCAGGCTGCCCTTGAAGGAATCCGGAGCGAGCACGATTCTCATTTTTCCCCGCCTGCTCGGTCTTGAATGCGACTTACGGCCAGGACATGCACCAGGCAGTCCTCGTCCGCGTGAAATATGAATCCGTTTAAGACATCCGCGCACCAGTAGCTGGCGAATGATCTGCGGTCCGCGCTCCACACCCGGGGATGCAGGTGCTCGTGGACAAAGGCCAGGCAGTAGTCCGAAGGGTCTTTCTTGGGCCGGATTATGGTCAAAAGCTCATCCACGGTGGGCAGGCGCCAGGAGGCATTTTCCCTTTTGTTTATATCGTTGAGCCACGACTCGGCCTCGGACATGGGCATGGCAGCATTTGCCCGGGGCAGATACCACCTGAGCCCGTAGGTGTGATCCACAAAAACAGGCCCGGAGCCCTTTAAAACGCTGGTGCAGGAATGCCGGGGCCGGCCGAATCCGTCCACATCAAACGCCTGATCCGCCCGGACCACCCCGGTTTTAACCGCACTGGAGCGGATATCCTCCCGGAAGCGGCAGGATTTTTGTTCCGGTTCCCACAGGCCGCAGGTGTTTTCCCGGGCTTTTTGCCACTCCCCGTGCAGGGAGGCGAGTTCACGCTTCATCTCCGCGGCTGAGGAGAAACGCCTGTCCGGGTCCGCATGCACGGCCCGGGTCAGAAAGGATTCCCATTTGTCTTCCGGATGGGGCGGGTCTTTTGGCTGGCCGTTTTCATCGGGCAGAAAGCCGGTGAGCATGCGGCATATGGTTACGCCCATCGAGTACAGATCGGCCCGATTGTCCGCTTTCTGCGGATTTTTTTCCTGTTCTGGGGCGGTATAAAACGGGGAGCCGATTTTCATGGTCCGGGGCGTGTTCTCCGGGATACCGGCTTTTTTGCACAGCCCGAGATCGATTATGCGCACCCGGTTATCCGGGGTCAGGAGCAGATTCCCGGGGTTTATGTCCCGGTGGACCATTCCGGCCGCGTGCATGGCCTCCAGGCCGCTCAAGGCCTCGAGGGAGTAAGTGAATACCGTTTCCGCGTGCAGGGGCAGGGAGGGGGCGTCCATTTCCTGTCCCAGGCGCATGACCGAGGCCAGGCTCCAGCAGTAGAAGGGCATGACCATGAAAAGGCCGCGTTCGCATTCGTCCAGGTCGAACACCGGGACCACATGCGGATGCTCCAGCCGGGACATGGCCCGGGCCTCCCGGAGGAACATGTCCTTTAGAGCTTCCGGGTCCAGGGTCGCCTCCAGTTCCTGGCGCGGGGAAAGGAGCTTTAAGGCCATGGTCGAGTGCAACCGGGGATGGTCCACCTTGTAGATGGCGCCCATTCCGCCCCGGCCGAGCAGGCCGGTTACCTTGTACTTGCCTAGATACATAAAGATTCCTTGATTTTGGATGCGGATTTTATTTGAGCCTGCGGGCGTAGGTCTCCGGAAAGCCCCGGGTAAGGAGCTTCTTGATCGTGGCCGCATTGTCGTAAGGGACGAATCTCACTTCCAAATCCTTTGTTTGGCGGTTGAAAAGCACGTATTTGGCCCGGTTGTCCCCGTCCCTGGGCTGGCCTACGCTGCCGCAGTTTATGATGTACCGGCCCTTTTCAAGGGAAGTTTTGCCCTTTTGCAGAGGAAGGCGGGCCAGGTTGTCCCCTTCCAGGCCGACAAGCTCCAGTTCATGCGTATGCCCGACAAAACAATGGGAAAAAGGATTTTTTTCAAAGGCTTTTTTGAGCATGTACGAATCCGCCTCGAAAAGATAGGTGTGCGCAGAGTCCGGGGGGAAGCCGTGCACAAAGCACAGCTCGCCTTCGTGTATGCTTTGCGGAAGCGCAGCCAGGTATTTCTTGCATTCCTCGGATAGAAGACTCTTGGATATCTCAATGGCCTGCAGGCCGAAGGGGTTGAAGTCATGCAGATCGGTTTTGCCCGCTACTCCCAGTTCGTGGTTTCCGCTGACAGTGGGGATGTTGCGCTGCATGAAAAAACGGATCACTTCTTCCGGGTCGGGGCCGTAGCCCACGATATCCCCCAGGCAGATGACCCGGTCCGGCATGTGTTTTTGAATATCCGTCCAGACCGCGTCCAGGGCCTCCATATTGGCGTGAACATCGGAGATGACGGCTATTGTCCGACCGTCTCCGATTACCGGGATAGAAGATTTTTTTTCTGCCATGTGTTTATGCATATTATAGTTCTTGCACGGCTTGCCGAAAACCGCCAGCTTGAGTATGTTCCACTTAAGGGAATATGATTATGGACAGAATCAGCGAGCTTGTAAATTTTATTTTTGATCCACTGCATTATGCATGGGAGCACCGCAGGACTCAAAAAATAGTCGCCGGCCTGCTGATATTTGTTTTTCTGATCACCCTGGCCGGAATTGAACTCAAGCGAAACGGTCTGGCCTTTGGGCAATTGTCCTGGTTGCCTTCCAATCCTTTTTATGCGGTACAGGTCGCCTTTTCCCTGCTCCTTATCATCGAAGTCCTGAGCCTCATCTTTGTCTTACCCTGCTCGGTTTCCCGAGCGGTAGCCAAGCAATTCGAAATTTTATCCTTAATCTTTTTGCGCAATTGTTTCAAGCAATTGGTAAATTTTTCCGAGCCCATTCAGTTCGCCAATCACGGAGAAACCCTGCTGCGGATTGGAAGCTACGCCCTAGGCGCTCTGCTTATTTTTGCCCTGATGGGTTTTTTCTATGCCCAAGAGGTCAAAAGGGAAGGGCACAAGGGAAAAAAGGATCTATTTTATTTTGTCGCGGCCAAAAAATCTGTGGCCCTTTTACTTTTGCTTCTGTTTACTATTATGGGAGCTTATAACTTCCTGACATTATTCTCGGCACACGAGGGAATTGAATTTTTCCGCGAATTTTACACTGTGCTCATTTTCAGCGATATTCTGCTCGTTTTGATCGCCCACCGTTTCTTTCCGGGATTCCGGGATATATTTCGCAATTCGGCCTTTACTATTTCCACTTTGCTCATGCGCCTGTGCCTGACCGCTCCCCCAGGCATTGACGTACTCATTGGAGTGGGCGCGGCTGTTTACGCCGTAGCTCTGGCCTATGTTTACCGGCGCAGTTCACTTGTAATTTCCAGACAGATTTAGCCGTGGCGGTTGTTTTTCTTCCGGCCTTTTCCGGCCATGGCCGCAGCCTCTTTTTTCAGTTCGGTTAAAAGCGCCGTCAGGGTCCAGTTTTCAGATGTCGGAGTAAGGACAGCCCATTGTTGAGCCGGGAATTTTAAGCCTTTCCATCCGTGCATGAATTTTTTCAGTTCATTTTCGCTTATTCCGGCCATTATGATTGCCCGGGCCGAAATTTGCGGTTCATACGCCGGATCAGCATTGGAGTGCATGATTCCTTTGAGTTCCAGATGCAGATGTTTCTGGTTGACCGGCTTTAAGATGACATCCAGCATGCCAAGCTCGGCCAGCAAATCCGAGATTCGCTCTTTTTCGTCCCGCAAATAACCGCAGAGGATGAAACAGCGGGGACCATACATTCTGACCTCGGAATTTTTTACCCGGGTAAAACCTTTTTTGTGAGTCATGTTCACTCCTTGTGCGACTTCGGCCTGATTTTATGCAATTCAAAACTTGCCCGAAAAGCGGGATTGAATTATTGTTATTTTTGCTGTTTTGTTGTGCCTGTCGGGAATATCAATAAAAATATCTTTAAATTTCAGAAACATATCAGGAGTTAGTCAACATGGTTGATATGAAAGTCCCTTCCGATTTGCCGGAGCCGAAACTGAATCCCAATGCTGAAATTGTGCTACGGAAACGTTATTTGCGCAAGGGTGAGGATGGCCAACCTTTAGAGGACAACAAGCAGCTTTTCTGGAGGGTGGCTTCAAGTATTGCCCGGGAGGAGCAGAAGTACAAAAAATCTCCGTTTAAGGCCGATGATCTGGCCAAGCGATTTTATTCATTGATGACAAGCTATGAATTTCTTCCCAACTCTCCGACATTAATGAATGCCGGGAGCGATCTGGGACAGTTGGCCGCCTGTTTTGTCCTCCCTGTCGGCGATTCCATGGAAGAAATATTCGAGGCCATTAAAAACGCCGCGCTTATTCATAAGTCCGGCGGCGGAACGGGTTTTTCTTTTTCCCGCCTGCGGCCCCAGGACAGTCGGGTGGGCTCCACAGGGGGCATAGCCTCCGGGCCATTATCATTTTTGCGCATTTTCAACACGGCCACGGAACAGGTCAAGCAGGGCGGGACCAGGCGCGGAGCGAACATGGGTATTCTGCGAGTGGACCACCCGAATATCCTGGATTTTATCAAGGCCAAGGAACGCGACGGTGATCTGAACAATTTCAATCTGTCCGTGGCCTTGACCGAAAAATTCATGCAGGCGGTGGAGCATAACGAGGACTATCCGTTGATTGCCCCGCACACGGGCAAGGAAAAGGACAGACTCAACGCCCGGGAGGTTTTTGCCCTTCTGGTCCGAAAGGCTTGGGAAAGCGGGGATCCGGGAATAGTCTTTCTGGACCGCATAAACCGGGATAACCCGACTCCGAAGCAAGGGGAGATAGAGAGCACTAATCCCTGCGGCGAACAACCGCTCCTTCCATTTGAGGCCTGCAATCTGGGATCGGTTAACCTGGCCAAGTTTTATTCCAGTGAAAATAATGACATTGATTACGCGGCATTGAAAGAGGTTATTCATTTAAGCGTTCGTTTCCTGGACAACGTCATAGATGCTTCCAAGTATCCGCTTGAACAGATAACCGAGACAGTGCTTAAAAATCGCAAGATTGGTCTGGGGATAATGGGCTGGGCCGATCTTCTGTATCAGATGCGTATCCCGTACAACAGCTATGAGGCCCTTAGTCTGGGTGAAAATCTGATGGATTTTTTTCAAAAGGAGGCCTGGTCCGCTTCCAAGATTCTGGCCGGGGAAAGAGGAGCTTTTCCGGCCTATCCGGATTCGCTGTTTGCCGAGCAGAATTTCGGACCGTACCGGAACGCGACGACCACAACCATCGCTCCGACCGGGACCTTGTCCATAATCGCCGGGTGTTCCTCGGGCATCGAGCCGCTCTTTGCCCTGAGCTTTACACGCCAGGTAATGGACGGAGAAAGACTCATGGAGGTTAACTCCTATTTCGAGGACGCGGTCAAACAGGCCCAAAGCTATAGTCCAAAATTGATAGAGGAGATCGCCCGCAAGGGAACCGCCCGGGATATGGATTTTCTGGATTCCGAAATTCGCGAAGTCTTTGTCACGGCCATGGATATTGATCCGGAGGCGCATTTGAAAATGCAGGCCGCTTTCCAGAAATATACGGACAATGCGGTCTCCAAAACGGTCAACTTGCCCAATTCGGCTACTCAGGACGAGATATGGAAAATTTATTGGCTGGCCTACGAACAGGGCTGCAAGGGAGTTACCGTATATAGGGACGGATGCAAAAGCACTCAGGTATTAAGTACTGGAGAAGGTGACAAAGAGCAGGAAAGTAGAAAAGAGACATCCCGCCGGGTCCGGGAAAGGCCGGAGATCGTGTTTGGATTCACCCAGAAGGTAAGTACCGGCCTGGGCGAATTGTATCTGACCGTGAACGAAGTGGATAACCGGCCTTTTGAAGTCTTTGCCACCATCGGCCGGTCCGGGCGCTCGATCACGGCCAAGGCCGAGGCTATCGGAAGGCTGGTCTCCCTGGCCCTGCGTTCCGGGATTGAAGTTCGCGAAGTGGTGTCCCAACTCAAGGGCATCGGCGGAGAACATCCGGTTTTCCAGAAAAAGGGCCTGCTGCTTTCCATCCCGGATGCGGTTGCCTGGGTTCTGGAAAACAGATATCTGGACGGGGAAAGTGTGAAGTCGGATTGCCACGATCTAGATCGTCCGAGTTGTCCGGAATGCGGAGAGAAGCTTATTTTTCAGGAAGGGTGTTTCGTGTGTCAGGGATGCGGATACACCAAATGCGGCTGATATTTACGAATATTTGTAATGTCCGCTTCGGGTAACTATTCAGCACACGCAAAAAATTTGGAGCACAGATACTTTTTCGTTTAAAATTGCATGCCGGATTTATTTTTCGTGTGTTTTAAAGATGCGTCTGCAAAAAATAAGTTTTTGCAGATAGTATTAAGTTGAAAGTTTTAAGTAAAATCAAATATTTATAGAATTTAATCTGTAAGTTGAACTCCAGTCAGCGACTTTTTGCAGTTGCGTCTTTAAAGGAAAGGAGTGGCGGGACATGCATGTCCTGGACGATGCAAAGGTAGGCAGCAGCGAGCTTGTGTCCCTCCGCGGCGTGCTGCGCATGTTGACGGACAACACCCTTTCCCTGACTGTTCGCTTGAACCGTAGTCTGGATTTTGTCCTCGGCAAGATACATGCCCGTCGCGGTTCAATAATGCTCAAAACCGAGGGGGAGGATGGCTTGCGGGTGGCGGCAACCACCAATCCGGCCATTCAGGATGTGGTTCAGCAGATCAATCCCCAATCAATTTCCGGATATGTTTTCGATACTTCCTTGCCGTTACTTATCCGGGATATTAATAACAGCCGGATGTTCAGTCCGAATCGCTGCCGGGCCGAATATCGCACCGATTCTCTGCTATGCGTACCCCTGTTGGGATCGAGTCAGGAGGCAATCGGGGTTATAAATTGTTCCGATCGGGAGAATGATACTCCGTTTACGGACGAAGACAAGCAAATGCTCCAGGAATACGCGGCCTGGATTTCGCCCGTGGTTGAAAATTCATGTCTGGTGGACAGTCTGGACCGGGAGAAGGATCGATATAAAGCCCTGGTCCGTGAACTTGAATTGAAACAAAAGGAATTGTTGATTACTCATACCGAGCGGACCGAACTGGTACAGATGGTTGTTCATGATTTCAAGAGTCCTCTGTCGGCGGTCATTTCCAATCTTGATCTTTTAAAATACATGGGGGTGAGCGAGGAACAGGAACATATCCTGCAGACAGCGCATAATGGGGCCAAAAATCTGTTTGATATGATAAACGATTTTCTGCAGGTAGCCAGGCTGGATCAATGGAAGGAACAGAAAGGACGGCTGGGTCCGACCGATATAATGCCCGTGGTTCAGAACGTGCTGGAGGAAGCCGCGCCCAATGCGGCCTCGAAAAGTATCAATTTGAGTCTTGAGGCCAATAATAACGTCGTCGTCCTTGCCGAAAACGGTCTTTTCAAGCATTTGATGCAGAATCTTGTTTCCAATGCGGTCAAGTATACACCTGAAAATGGGAATGTGAGCATTTTCTGGCAAGTTTTGAAATCCAGACGAGCGGGCGATAAGTATGACAAAATCCTTAAGATATGTGTTCAGGACAGCGGTCCCGGGGTTCCTGACGAGTTGAAAAAGAAAGTGTTTGACCGTTTTTCCCGTCTGGAACGCGATAAACAGATACAGGGGACCGGGGTGGGCCTTTTTATATGCAATCGGATCGTGACCATTCTGGATGGCCGTATATGGGTGGAGGATGCCCCGGCAGGCGGGAGCGTCTTTTGTGTAACCCTTTACGCGCTGGAGGATACTGATGCTGGACAAGCATAAATGCGTCCTGGTTGTTGACGATATTCAGCCGGCCCGGGAAACGGTGTTAAATATTTTGCGCGTTCTTGGCTATAAAAAATTAATCGAGGCGGCTGACGGCATGGATGCGCTGCAAAAACTGGAGAACAACCCGGATATTGCATTGATAATTTCGGACTGGAAGATGCCCCGAATGAACGGAGCCGATTTTCTGCGCCGGGTGCGGTCCAGATCTGACTGGGAAGGTCTGCCTTTTCTTTTTCTGACCTCTAAGAGTGAAGCTGAGGACGTGGCTGAAGCCTCCGATCTTGGGGTGACCGAATACATGGTCAAACCGCTGACCATCGATGTTCTGGTCGAGAAATTGAAAGGCATGGATGCCATGACCCCGGCCAAGAAGCTTGCCGCTGTTCTGCAGGAAGTGAAAGAATTCTGTTCACGGTCGGAATTCGAGAAGGCAGTCGAGTCCCTGAGCGTGGCCAGAAAAGAATTGCCTTCTCTGGAATCCAGAATACTATTTGAAATGGCCAACGTGTTTTTCAAGGCCGGCGATTTTGGGATGACAAAAGAAATGCTTGATAAATCAATTAAAATTAATCCGCTTCTGGGAAAGGCCTGGCATCTTAAGTCCGAGTTGGAAAAGCGGCAGAATGAATGGGACAATGCCCGGATCAGCCTGAGCAAGGCCCTGGAGATCAATCCCAGAAATATTGATTATCTTTTGTCCCTGGGGGACGCATATTTAAATTCGCAGGATTTCAGCAAGGCCAAGGAAAATTTTCAAAAAGCGGTAAATACGGCCCCGGACGAGCAGTGGATTAAACAGGCTATTTGGAATTGCTATCTTAAACGAGACCACATTGACGAGGTGGAAAAGGATTTTGGGCCGCTAATTTTTGATTACCTTAATCCTGATACTCTGAATAATTATGCTGTCGCCCTGCGCCAGAAGGGCGAGTTGGGCAGAGCGGTCGATATCTACACCATTGCGCTCAAAAAAAATCCGGACAACCCCAAGCTGTTGTTTAACGCGGCCCTGGCGGATTATTTCAAGGGCGATGTCGGCAAGGCAAAAAAGCGCTTAGGCCGGGTACTGGAAGAAAATCCCGGGTTTGAACAGGCCAGGAAATTTTTGCTTAAATTGCAGAAGGAAGTCTGATTGATATGATTCGCATTTCACATCTGTCATATAATTTCGGCAATAAATGGGCGCTTAAGAATGTTTCTTTTAACGTGGAAAAAGGGGATTTTCTTTTTTTGACCGGCCCGTCCGGAGCGGGCAAGACCACGCTCATGCGCATCCTGCACGGCAGTCTTCCCGTTCAGGCGGGCCGGGCCGAGGTAGCCGGATTTGACTTGGGCGGTTTAAAATCCGCCCGCCTGCATCTTCTGCGGCGGGAAGTGAGTGTCGTTTTTCAGGATTTTAAAATTATGCATGACCGGACAGTTTGGGAGAACGTGGCCTTGCCCCTGGTGGTTCAAGGTATGGCCAGATCCCAGATTGCCAAAAGAGTGCGGGCCGTACTGCGCAGCTTGAACCTGGACAATATGGCGGCGTGTTATTGCCGGGAATTGTCCGGCGGAGAACAGCAGCGGGTGGCCATCGGCAGAGCTATTGTTGTCAACCCGAAGCTCATACTGGCCGACGAACCGACCGGCAATCTGGATAGCGGTCTTTCCTGGCGTCTTTTGCAGATATTTAGAAAATTTCATACCTACGGAACAACGATCATCCTGGCCACGCACAGTGAGGAACTCTTGCGCGTCCAGCCCGAGGCCAAGATACTGTCACTGGATTCGGGAAATGTGGTCGGCGCAAACTGGTCGGAGGAGTTGGACTGATGCGGCTTTTTTTTCGGCTTGTAGGCGAAGGACTGCGGGATATCAAAAGGACGCGGGGTATTCAGGCCCTGACGCTTACCGCCGTGGTCATGATGGCTCTTCTGGCTTCTTTTTTCCTCCTGGTTCTGTTTAATATGCAGCTTGTCTTGAGCGGCACTCAGGGCGATGTCAAATTTCAGATATACTGGGAAGAAGGGATCGATCCGGAGGTGGTTGAAAAGCAGTGGGCTGAGCTGGACAAGATGGCAGGCAGTGAGTTGAAGACGTTTACCCCGGATACGGCGTTAAAAGTCATGGCGGAGAATTTCGGAAACGGGGAAAGTCTGGATGCGCTCCGGGAGGATAATCCTCTTCCCTACACCGCTGTTCTGGATGTGACCATTCCCGGTGAGGCCTCCAAAAAATGGAGCGGGGAGTTTCTAGCCCGTCTTGAAAATATGCAGGGGGTGGCCGAAGTCCATTACAGCCCGCTGCAGATGGATTTGGCTCAGGCATGGATCCGCATCGGGCGGACCATTATTTGGCCTTTGAATATATTTTTGTTTGCAATGCTAGGGCTTATCGTGGCCAATACCATTAAACTGGCGCAAATCAGCCGCAGGGAAGACATGGAAATAATGGCCATGGTTGGAGCCAGCCGTTTTTTCACCCGCCTTCCCTTATTGACCGTGGGGATTTTGCAGACATTGCTCGGCGGCTTGCTGGCACTGGGCTTGCTCAAGCTTATCCAGTTCGGTTTGGAGGAAATCCTGTATTTTCCGCCGTTTTGGATACGGGTCGAATTTTTGCCCTGGCCGCATGTGCTGGTCTTTTTGGGAACCTTGTTTTTTGTTGCCTTGATTAGCGGTCTTTTGGCCGGCTGGGAAAAATAAAAAATGATTTTATTTATTGGCGTATAATAAAGTTTTTGGATCTTTGACGGAATGCATGGATTTTTGCGAGTTATTCTCCTGATCCTTTTGATGCCACACTTTCGGTTCTGTATTTTCTAAGCTCCGCCAGAGGGGGATGCCTGCCCCCTTTCCGGCACCCAAATTTAAATTTGGGTGCCGGATTTTGACGTAATATTAAAGGGCAAGAAAATATGCGAACCTTTCGTCAGGAACATCAGCAAGGATCACTCGAATAAAATCCCCATTCAACGTCGAGGACCCATTTTCAAACTCTTTGGTTTGACTTAAAACTTTCAACTTAAAACTTAACACTTTCGGCAAAAATTTATTTTTTGCAGGCGTATCAGTACATGCCCATGATGAATTTCAGAGAAACAATTTCAGAATATTCTCCCGGCGAGGAGTTGGCCAACAGCCTGACCCATGGCCTCGGTTTCGTTCTGAGCGTAGCCGGCTTGGTGGTACTCGAAGTCTTGGCCTCTGCGCACGGCGATATCTGGCATGTGGTCAGTTTTGCCGTTTTTGGAACGAGTCTGGTGTTGTTGTATCTGTCTTCAACTTTGTATCATGCGTTTCGCAATCCCGAAATAAAGCATTTTTTCAAAAAGATGGATCATTCGGCCATATTTATGCTCATTGCCGGGACATATACTCCGTTTATGCTCATAAATCTGCGCGGACCATGGGGATGGACCATATTCGGAGTTATCTGGGGGCTGGCTTTATTCGGGATAATACTCAAATTTCTGCGTATTCATCACTTGAAAAGGCTTTCGCTTGTTCTATATCTGGGCATGGGCTGGATGTGCGTGATCGCCCTGAAGGAAATGTTGGAAAATGTCCCGGTCTCCGGTCTTTATCTTCTTCTGGCCGGCGGGCTTTGCTATAGCGGCGGCGTTTTTTTCTATGTCTGGAAACGGCTTCGCTATGGACATGCTCTCTGGCATCTTTTTGTCCTGGCCGGGAGCGTCTTGCATTTCTTTTCCGTTTTGTCCTGCCTGGGATGACAGCTTCGATGCAGTTGCCATCCGGTAATGTAAAAAGTCCGGTGCTCTTTTTTTCGTGGTCTGAATAGTTACAAAAATTCGGTAATTGTTCAGCATACTTTTTGGCCATCTTTTTTGAAACGACTCTCTGAACAGTTACAGGGTCTGCTTTGTCTATCCGGTCAATGGTCCTCGATTTTCTTTTTCATTTTGTTGAATTCTTCCTCATTTATTTCCCCCCGGGCGAAACGTTTTTTAAGGATGTCCATGGGTGAGTCTTCAGCAGAAGCTTCGTTATACCGGGAAGGTGCAGGTAAGTTGCGCAGTACCCTGAGCAATACAATTATTAAAAACGCGGCAAAAATCAAAACAATTATCATGCCCATGCCTCCGAAAGGCATCATTCCCGGGCCCCACCATCCCCCGCTGCCATATCCGGGGCTGACTTGAGCGCAAGGTATGAAATTAAGCCAGTCCATAAGCTGTTCTCCCTGAATTTAGTCCCGGAGTATTATTTCCCCCGGGACGTGAATTTTGTCCGTTTACCAGCAGTATCCACCATGCATGGGTCCAGGTCCATATCCCGGACCACGGGGCATATTGCGCTGGCCATATCCGTTCATCATGCCCGGCCCCGTATTTTGTCCGTATCCGTGCATCATTCCCTGATGATAGCCGTATCCGGATCTCATGCCCCGGAATTTCCCGAGTCCGAGTTTCTGTAGTTCGCTGCCTTTATCCAGGCGTAATTTGAAAATTTTGGTTTGTATTTTTTGAATATCTTCGTGTACAGACACTGCCTTGGACTTGTCCACCTGATTCCGGACAAGCAGCGCCTGCAACTCAGCTCTTTTCTGGGCCTTTTCAGCCTGCAACTGGATTAGATCGTCTTGGTACTTTGCATTGATTTTTTGCACAGCCTGGATCTGTTCCTGGGTCATTTCCGGGTATGGACCATAGTTGCCGTATCCTTGCTGAGGCGCGGAATAACCTCTTCCCTGTTTCATTCCGTGCCCGCCGTGCCTCTGGGCCAAGGCGAGCGAGGAGAGCATACCCACTGCCAAGAGCACTGTAAACGCTATAACCAGATTTTTCCTTTTCATAATTTCCTCCTTGGTTGTGTTTAAAGGCTGCTTTCTTTATATCAATAACCGTACCAAAAATATTATTTCGCATGAGATGGGGCTTTAAGGATAAATGCCTCTTTTGAAACTTAGGTTTAATGTGCAATATATTGCATCCTTGTGCAACAAGTATCCGCCAAATGTCGCGGGATCCGATTGACCGCCGGCCCGGAGGTTGATAGCTAAAATTTTTGTCTGAGATAATTGGATATTTAAAATTATATTCGAAGACCGTATCGGTTTGAAAAAAGAAAGATATGCGAACAATCGGAATTATCGGCGGTTTGGGGCCGGAATCCACGGTTGATTATTATCAGCGGATAATGGAAATATTTAATCAGCGTTATTCCGGCGGGTTTTATCCGGAGATCATTGTCTACAGCACGGATATAAATGCGGTCCTGGAAGTTGTACGCGAGGAAAGATGGTCCAGACTGACGGAAAGGCTTTTGGGCAAAATATTTTCTCTTGATCTGGCCGGAGCCGATTTTGCGGCCATTGCTTCCAATACTCCGCATGTGGTATTTGAGCGAGTGAGAGATAAGTCGCCACTGCCCCTGATCAGCATTGTCGAGGCAACCTGTTTGCGGGCCCGGCAAGAGGGCCTTAAAAAACCGGGACTCATGGGAACCAAGTTCACTATGCAGGGCGATTTTTATAAGAAGCCGTTTACTGATCAGGGCATGGAAGTAGTTGTCCCCTCCGAAAAAGAACAGCGGCATATCCATGAGCGGCTTTTTTCCGAAATAGAATTGGGGATAATCAAGGAATCGACGCGAAAAGAGCTTATGGACATAGCCCGGAGAATGTTCGAAAAGGACGGCATCGATTCCCTTATTCTGGGATGCACTGAGCTTCCGCTTATATTGCCGGAACAGGGCTTTGGAATTCCTTTCCTGAATACCACTGCCATTCATGTCCAGAGTATTGTGGAGTATTGTTTTAAGGATGAAAGTATATTTGTTTCAGGTGCAAAAAAGGAATCAGTGCAAAGGTAGCCCGCTTTTGCTGGGACAATAAGGAAAAGTTCGGAGGAAAAGCGTATTGTTTTGATTGCCAAAAATTCTTTCCAAATAAGTAAGGAATCCGACAGGATCGGATATAAACAGTTTGCAATGATTTTCATTACCAAAACCCCAAGGAGGATGGCATGAATCAATTTATTAATCGAATGTTGCGTGCGGCTAAATTAGAATCGGCGCTTTATGAAGAGGTGGAAGCCGATAAGGCTTCCATGGGCCAGGCCATGGGAGTCGTGATCCTTTCCAGTCTGGCCTCGGGTATTGCCATGTTTTCCACGCAGGGTTTTCTCGGAATTCTTATCGGGACCGTGTCCGCCTTGGCCGGATGGTATATATGGGCCTTCCTTACTTATCTGATAGGTACGAAATTGCTTCCGGAATCTCAAACTCGGGCGGACCACGGGGAATTGCTTCGAACCATCGGGTTTTCCAGTTCCCCGGGTATAATTCGTGTAGTCGGCATTATTCCCGCGCTGAACACGATTGTTTCTCTAGCGGCCGGTATCTGGATGCTTGTGGCCATGGTCATCGCCGTGCGCCAGGCCCTGGATTATACCAGCACCTTTCGGGCCGTTGGGGTCTGTATTATTGGCTGGCTGATTCAAATGGTGGTTATAATCGGCATCATTGCCCTTGTCGGTGGCTTTGCCGCGCCCGCTTAAAAATAAAGTTTGTGCTTTGCAGCGACTCCCCTTTGCGCGGGGCGGCCGGTTCTCCGTAACCGGCCCGAAAACGCTGCAACCTGTATCGAAAAACCCCGGGGGTTTGGTGAATACGCAGTCTTTTGTTCAGGATAAGGTTAGGGAATTTTACTGGGAGCATGATTTCAATTGTGCAACTGCCACTTTGTTGGTTTTGGCAGACAGATTTGGTATAAAACTTTCCGATCAGGTGCTCGACGCGGCGGTCGGCATGCACGGAGCCGGGGGATACCGGGCACAATGCGGCCTGGTGGAAGGGGCACTCATGTTTCTGGGCATAATCGGAAGGCAGGCCGGAATCCCGGATAAGGAAATCGAAAAGGCCTGCAAAAGATTTGCTTTGAATTTTGAACGCCGTTTTTCCAGTCTTTTATGCAGCGTTTTGCGACCCGGCGGGTTTCGCGCTGACGATCCGCCCCATTTGTGCGAGGGATTGTCATGCAGGGCAATATATTTTAGTGTTGTTTTTGTAGATGAGTTTATAAATGGCTAATCTGCCAACCTGATTCTTGAGCACTGTGATTTTTCCTTATTCGGCGGCTCATAAATTTAAATAAGGAGTATTGGTCATGATTACCCTCTTGGCAAGATTGCTCAAAGTTTTAAACTCGGAAGCCTCCCCGGGGCAGATAAGCGCGGCTCTTTGTCTGGCCATGTTTTTTGCCTTCATGCCTTTTCTTACCCTGCAGCATTTTTTAATTCTTTTGCTCGCCCTTTTTCTGCGGGTAAACCTTTCCGGCTTCATTCTGGGCTGGCTGGTTTTCTCCATCCTGTCTTTTCTATTGGATCCGCTTTTTCATAAACTGGGACTGGCTATTCTGTCCGCCGGTTCCCTGGAGGGAGTCTGGAGTCTTCTTTATGATTCCGGTTTCTGGAGGCTCACGCGGTTCAATAATTCGATAGTCATGGGCGGCTTTGCCACTGCCCTGGTCCTGGCTCTTCCCCTGTATTTCCTGGCCAACGCCCTGATCAGGCGCTATCGGGAGCATTTCATGGCCTGGCTGGAAAAGACGCGTATAGCGCAAATAGTCAAGGGAAGCCGGATATATTCCGCGTATAAAACAGTTTCCGGATGGAGGGGAACAGCATGAAAAAATGGATAAGATGGCCCGGACTTGCCGTTTTTGCCGGAATAGTCGTCCTGCTGGCCGTGGTTTGGTATATATTTGTCGATTATGCCGTGGAATACGCGGTTGAGCGCACGGGAACAAAGGCGGTAGGGGCGAAAGTTGAATTGGACTCTGCTGACCTCAGCCTTTTTCCCTTGGGACTTGAACTGAACCGTCTTCAAGTTGCCAATCCTGGAAAGCCTATGCGCAATGCCTTTATTGCCGAGCGAATCGCCATGAAATTTAATACGGGTTATCTTCTCAAAGGACACAAGGTTGTGGAAGAAATGACGGTAAACGGCATGGCTTTTGATACGGAACGTGCTTCTTCAGGAGCTGTTCCCGGAGCTGGAAAAAAGGTCGATAAGAAGGGTGGAATCGGTGAAAAACTGCGTTCCGATTTGGGCAATTTGCCGTCAATGTCGGTGAAAAACGCAAAAGAAATTTTGGAAAAAGAGAAATTGGCCACTGTTGAACAGGCCAAAGCTTTGCAGTCGGATATTGCCGCGGCCCGGGAAAGATTTCAGAAACAGTTGAAGGATCTTCCGGATGAAAATACGTTCAGGCAGTATGAAGAACGCATAAGCGATCTCGGCGGGGGGGATAACGGCCTGATGGGCCTGGTAGGCAAGGCCGGCAAGGTTCAGGAGATAAGAAAAGATATTCAGACAGATATTAAAAAACTGCGTCAGACCAAAAGAGATTTGACCCAGACCCGGGAAGATTTTCAGAAGCGCATGCAGAGTCTCAAGAATGCTCCGGCCCGGGATGCAAGGCGTCTGGCGGAAAAATACGGCCTTTCGCCCAAGGGACTGAGCAATATTTCCGCTCTATTTTTTGGCCCTAAATATGCCGGCTGGGTGGAAAGCGGACTTACCTGGTATCAGCGTCTTTCTCCGTATCTTACAGGCATGGCGCAAAAAAAAGAAAAAGAAGAGAAACCCAGGCGGGGTGAGGGCGTGGATGTACAATTCGCTTCCCAGCGGCCTGTTCCCGAATACTGGATAAAGACCGCTCAGGTATCCATGCGGCTGGCCGGCGGTCAGGTGGATGGCCGGATTTCGGATTTGACTACGGACCAGCCAACGCTTGGCCGGCCTCTCGCTTTTTCATTCTCCGGTTCCGGAGTCAAGGATTCCGGTTCCCTGAATATTGCCGGTTCGTTGGACCATACTAAACCGGACAACCCACGCGATCACGCGCAATTTAACCTTGAGCACTACCCGTTCAAGGCTCTGAAACTGGTGGACAAGGAGGATTTTGCCCTTACTCTGAACACTGCGGATCTGCAAAGCGCAAAGGGCGATATCTTGATTGCCGGCAGGAAATTGGATGCCAATGTGGCCGCTGTTGTGGAGGCGGCTGATTTTCAGGTCGAGTCCTCCCGGTCGGAAGATCTGTTTGTAAGCACGTTGAAGGATACTCTGCAAACAATCCGTTCTTTTGATGTGGGGGCCAGTCTTGGCGGAAGTCTGGACAGTCCCGAGGTGCAAATCACATCGAATATCAATGATGCTCTGGCCGCCTCGCTTAAACAGACACTTGCAAAGCAGCAGAGCAAGTTCCGGGAAAGGCTGAGAGGGGCTATTACGCAACGGACAGAAGGGGATGTGGAAAGTTCCAGGTCAGAATTTGCCGAATTGACCGCGATCGGGGACAAGCTGAACAGGCGACTGAATCAGGCAAATTCGGTTTTGCCCAGATAAGGATTGGATTCTGTCTTATTGTAAAAAAGGATTCAGGATATAAACCTGAGTCCTTTTTTAGTGACCCAGCGGGGGCTGAGCATCAAGCTTTTCCGCTTCTCCGTGGCTTTCTTCCGGTGGAAGGCCGGGAATATAGGCCGGTGCCGGTTCCAAACCGGATTCAACGGGGACCAGTTTGTAACCGAGGATTGCCGTGACTTCCTCGTATTTTTGCATAATCTGCGCATGGTCGTCCCCGGGAATATCGATTATGCAATAACGGTAACTGTCCGGGTTGTGTTTGAAATCAGACAGGTTTAGTCCTTCATGTACCAGGTTGCGGACATACACTTCCGGATATTTGAGGTGCAATTCATCATAGGCGATTTGCGTTGGTGTCTGCAGGATTTTTGCGTCGCTGAAATGGTGCAGTTCAAAATTATAGCAGTATTTGAAACATTTTTTCCTGACCGGAGACAGATCCGGTTTTTTACCAATCGCCACATCACATTGCAGATGCAGGGGGTCAAAACCCATGACCGCCTCAATTGTTTTGGCAAATTGAAAGGCGATGCGGCTGTTTATTTCCACTATTTTAAAGGTGTTATTCTCTTCATCCGCCCGTAATTCAACATTGAAAAAGCTATTGTTTATGCCCAGGGCCGGGATTAAGCGGGAAAGCCCTTCCTCTATTTTTTTGTTTAATTCGGGAGGGAAGGAATATGGAAAGGAATGATAGAAAAAGCTGTTGGTATCCGGATGGTAATGGGCCTTTGTTATTCCGAAGAATGTTATTTTGTTTTCATAGATAAAGCCGTCGAGTGTTACCTGTATTCCGTGTATAAAATCTTCGCATAAAAAGCTGTTGCAAGTGGCTATATTCAACGCGTTATGGTAAGAGGGCCTTCTGGAAAGTGCATCAAGATAGTATTGGTTGAAGCGGGTAATATCTATGCTTTCACGGGTAATGTAATCTTCCAGGTTTTTTTGTGAATGCACCTTGTGCGTACCAAAAGATATATTCGAGCGGGCCGGTTTTATGAAAAACGGCAGGGAAATTTGGGCTGTATTGCGCAAATAATCCAGAGCAATGGCGAAATTAGGTGTTGCCTCGGGCAGGACTCTTTTCTGTATGTCTCTGCTTAGATATTTGTTTTGGCAATTGATGATGGCCTCAACCGGAGCAAAGCGTTTCCCGGTTTCCTGGGCGATGATGGCGGCGATTACCGCTGAAGAATCATGCGTTCCGACAATGCCGTCATACAGACCTGGATTGCTTTTAATACGTTCAATGGTCTCCTGCAGATAATCAAGAACTCCAAAACGAAGTATTTTTTCAAAGGATTCTATTGTCAGTTCGTAATCCGGGTGGTCCACGAAGCTTTCTCCGACAATCTCTATGTCGCTCGCGTCGCACAGAAAAAGAATTTTCTTTTTTTCGGTCATAATTAAAGATCTTCCTTGTAATTATTTTCTACATTAAAAAGTTCACCGGAATTTTTGCGGACATTTGCGAAAGGCCGCGGTCAGCCATGTCCGAGCGGGGATGTTGACGACCATTGCTCTGTCGCTACATCGCCCCTTATCAACTGCCCGCCTTTAAATACCAGTAATACGTCCTCTAGCGAGGCCAGGGTTTCGATGTCTTGGAGAGGGTTTTTGTTAAGGACTATTAAATCAGCCATCTTGCCTTTTTCCAGGGTTCCGACGCTGTCCTGCATCCCGATGCCCTTGGCGGCGGTACCGGTGGAGGCGACGATCGCGGACATTTCATCCATGACTCCGGCTTTAACCAATTGAATGACCTCCATGGCGTTCTTGCCGTGGAAATTGTAGGGGGTTCCGGCATCAGTGCCCATTATGAGCTGTACCCCGAGCGAATGGGCCCGCTGCAGATTTTCTTTGCGGATCTTGGCCACTTCAGCGGCCTTGTCAACCATGAATTGCGGCAGTTCATTTCTGTTGTCCGGCTGGAGCATCCAGAAGTTGGAACTCAAAGTGGAGGTCAGATATACGTTGTTGTCAAGCAGCATTTTAAGGGCTTCTTCATCGGCCAGGGTTCCGTGCTCCACTGTTCTGACCCCGGCCCGGATGGCGTTTTTTATTCCCTGGGCGCCATGGGCATGGGCAGCGGTATGCTTGCCTGCCTTTTTGCCTTCCTCAACGACCACGCGGATCTCGTCCGTGTCCAATTGAGGCGCGCCGGGTACTCCGCCGGGATTCATTATCGCCCCGGTAGCCATTACCTTTAAAAAATCGGCCCCCTGTTTGATCTGCTCCCTGGCCGCCTTGCGGTTCTCGTCAATTCCGCTTCCTTCCTGGTAAAGGCCTTTGAAGTATTCGTTCCCGGCCGATTGCATGCATATTATTTTCCCACTGGCCATGATTCGGGGGCCGACTATCAATCCTTCCTCAACTGCTTTTTTGACCGCAATATCTATATAATTGGCCGATCCGGCGTTGCGCACCGTGGTAACGCCCGCGCGCACGGTATTCCCCATTTCCAGACCGGAACGGATGGCCCGCAATTTGTCCTCAACCAGGTTTTCATGATAGGTGTCGGCCATTCCGTGCATATCAAGGTGGATATGGGCGTCTACCAGGCCGGGCAATACAAATTTGCCTTCCAGGTCATATTCTTTGCCTCCTGGCGGGATATTGACGTCCTGCTTTTTCCCGACTTCGAGAATGGTGTCTTTTTCAAAAATTATAACCGCGTTTTTCAGTATCCGTCCAGTGCCGTCAATCAGGGTCATATTTTTCAGTATGGTCTGCATGAAGTCTGCCTGTCCTTTGAGCTGATTGCATTTTTCAGGGAAATGATTCAGCAGTATTCACTTGTTATCGTTCAGGAATTTGTTGTTTAAGTTCAGAAATAAGATGGTTGAGAAGCCCGCAAAGCATTATCTTTGGCTGAAGAGTATTTAAGCAAAAAGTTTGATTAGTCAATAAGCATTCCAAGGTTAAATTTTAAGCAGCCATGCATCATTTTTTTTGTGAAAGGTTCTTGATTTGCGTAGCCGTTCGATCATGTGTAAAGATATACTTGTTCATTGCGCATTATTATTTTGCGCAAGTTTTTAAAAAATCCATTACAGCATAGACGGAACTGCAAAAAGTCGAAGACTGGAGTTAAACGCACAGATTAAATCTTGTAACTCTTTGGTTTTAATTAAACTTTTAGTTTAAAACTTAACTCTGTCTGCATTTTTTTTGCAGGCGCATCAGCATAGAGGAATCTGATATCCATGCCTTTTTTGCCGGCCCCTGCTTACCGCCCGTTGTTTCCTTTTAGAAACAGCCATGTGCATACCATCTATCCCACTTTGTTTCGGCCTGTGCCCGATGTTTTTCCCAAGAGGGAGCGCATTGGTACACCGGATGGGGATTTTCTGGACATTGACTGGCATTTGTCCGGATTGAACAAGAAGACGGATACGGCAGCAATCATCAGCCACGGCCTGGAAGGAAATTCGCGGAAAAAATATCCGTTGGGAATGGCCAGGCAAATGAACGCGCTTAATTTTGACGCGGTCTGTCTCAATTTCAGGGGCTGTTCCGGAACTCCCAATCTTTTGCCCAGAATGTATCACAGTGGAATTACGGATGACTTGCATACCGTTATATGCCATGTCCTGAAGCAGGGATACCAACGTATTTTTCTGATAGGTTTCAGTGTCGGGGGGAATCAGATACTGAAATACCTGGGGGAGGACCCGGATTATGTGCCACGCGAAGTTCTGGCAAGTGTGGTTTTTTCAGTGCCGTGCGATCTTGGCGGTGCCGTGGAAAGGCTGGACACGACAAAAAATCGTTTTTATCTGCCTTATTTCATGCGCGGCTTGCGGAATAAAGTCAGAATAAAGGCCGGTATGTTTCCCGGTTTCTTAGATATCCAGGGGTTGGACAAAATAAACACGTTTCATGCCTTTGATGATCGTTACACCGCGCCGATGCACGGTTTCAAGGATGCCGAGGATTACTACCGCCGCGCGTCCAGCAGACAATTCCTGCACGATATACGCGTTGCTTCTCTTGTAGTTCAGGCCGCCGATGATCCGTTTCTGTCTTCTTCATGCTACCCTGAAAAAGAAGCGGAAAAGAGCGACAAACTTTTCCTGCAGATCCCTGAATATGGAGGCCATGCGGGATTTTATATGTCCGGAAAACAGAATGTTTACTGGTCTGAAATGCGGGCCGGCACCTTTCTTCAGCACTATTCCGGGTAAATTGCCGAACGCAAAAAAAGTATACTGAATAATTACGAACTATGATCATTATTGATCGCCATTTAACCATACCGGAAAACGAACTCTTGTTTACCGCGTCCGGCAGTTCCGGTCCCGGAGGGCAGAATGTAAACAAGGTCAGCACCCGGGTGACGCTGTGGTTTGATGTCTGGCGCTCCGAGGTCTTGAGCGAGGAGCAGAAAGACCGGATAAGCCGCAATCTGGCCGCTCGGATAAACAAGAAAGGCTGGCTGCGGATAACTGCCGAGGAACACCGCAGCCAGGCGGCCAATCGCAAGCTGGCCCGGGAAAAGTTTTGCCGCCTGCTCTTTGAGGCGCTCAAGGAAAGGCCGGTGAGAAAAAAGACCCGCGTGCCCAAAAGATCCCGGCGGCGGCGCCTGGAGAACAAAAAGCAAAGGAGCCGGAAAAAGAAGCTGCGCTCGAATGTGCCTCCGGATTCGGAATAGGGATCTGATTTGCTTTAAGCCGGGTCTGTCTTTTTTACCGCCAAAAGAATCACATCCTGGCGCAGGCGGTAGCCGCCCGGAACGGAGTGATTTTTTTCAAAATAATCGCGTATCTCTTCCCTTTTTCGCCTGAACCGACTGTCGATAAGAAGGAAGAGACCGATATCGGTAAGGTCCTCCAGATTTTCCGTCCAGATTTCGTTTGCAAAGTAGCGTACCGTGATCTCCTTGTCCCCGTATTTATGGATAAGATTCTGCCAGAGCCCGAGGATATTCACGTCATATGAGGTGAAGGCATTGAAGAAGTCGGATACCTCGCCCATGGGGGATTGCAGGACCAGGGCAAGGCTCCCGCCCGGACGCAGGTGTCTGTACATTTTATCAATCCATTCCGTCCACGCGCCTTCCGGTACATAATATAGGACATGCGAGCAGAGTATGAAGTCGAACAGGCGATTTTCGAGATCAACGGTCTGGAAGTCGTCCTCAAAGATTGAAAAATCCGGGCATCTGCGGCGGAAATAGTCGATCTGTTCCTGATTGGGCTCGACCACGGCCGTTCTTTTAAAGGTCTGCGACAAGGGGATGGTCAGGTCTCCCCCTCCGGCACCCACGTCCAGGAAATCGCGTCTTTCTTTTAACCCGGCCAGTATTTCCCCGATGTAAGTGAGTTCAATTCCTTTTTCCGTACTAAAGCGGACAAAAAGATCCAGTTGCCTTTTGTACTCGTGGTCTTCCTCCATATATATACCGTTTTGTCGTTCTGATTGCCGGTCTTTTTTTGGCATTTCTGGAGGTCCTTTTTGCTTTCGGTTAAAATCTCCAATGGATTAATTCTATTACACTTATTCGTCCCTTAATGTCAAAAGGACAAGGAAATTGAATCGCCGGCGTGGGTGCCCATGCTGCATGGGGCTTGGGTTTGAAAGATTGTTTGGAAAGCTGTTGACGATTTCAGCGTATGAATGTTCAATATATGATAAAGATGAACAAGGGAGGTTCAAGTAATGGAATACACAAGGATACCCAATCTGAATGAGGAAATTTCCCGGGTGGCCCTGGGTACTTGGGCCATCGGCGGCTGGATGTGGGGAGGAACGGACGAGGAGCAGTCCATCCGGACCATTCACGCCGCCCTGGACAAGGGGATAAACATTGTGGATACCGCCCCGGTCTACGGCTTCGGCCGTTCCGAGGAAATCGTGGGCAAGGCCCTGGCCCGGGACGGCAAACGCCGCGGGGTCCTATTGGCCACCAAGGTGGCCCTGGAGTGGGACGCGGAGAAAAATTCGGTCTGGCGTAATTCCTCCCCGAAGCGGATTAAAAAGGAAGTCGAGGATTCCCTGCGCCGTTTGCAGACGGACAGCATAGACATCTACCAGATCCACTGGCCGGATCCGCAGGTCCCCCTGGCCGAAACAGCCGGGGCAATGCAGGATTTAAGACGCCAGGGAAAGATCCGGGCGGTCGGGGTAAGCAACTTCAGCCCGGAACAGATGCAGGAATTCTCCAGGGAGTGCCCGCTTAATTCCTGCCAGCCTCCATACAATATATTCGAGCGGGATATTGAAAAGGATATCCTGCCCTATTGTCTGGAACACAATATCGGCCTTCTGACCTACGGAGCGCTCTGCAGAGGCCTTTTGACCGGGAAAATGAGCCCGGAGACCACGTTTGAAGGTGACGATCTGCGCAAGGTGGACCCCAAATTCCAGGAACCGCGGTTCAGCCAGTATCTGCGGGCGGTGGACGCCCTGCAGGGCCTGGCCCGCAAATTCGACCGGGAGGTAATCCACCTGGCGGTCAGGTTTATCCTGGACAAGGGCGTGAACATCGCTCTTTGGGGCGGCCGCCGTCCGGAGCAGATGGATGCCCTGGATCAGGTCTTCGGCTGGGAGCTTTCCGGTAAGGACATGCAGGAAATAGACAGAATACTGGCCGAGGCCGTGACCGACCCCGTGGGGCCGGAATTCATGGCCCCGCCGAGCCGGGGTTAACAGGCCCTTTCCCG